>JANMJJ010000228.1:0-3594 GCA_031371325.1 Akkermansiaceae bacterium
GAGTTCCGCGGCGTGGATGTGGCGGGGGACATCTACATCCACATTTGCGGCAGCGACCTGATCCGCGGTGGAGACGGCGTTTACTATGTGCTCGAAGACAATGGCCGCTGCCCGTCGGGCGCGTCCTATCTGTTGGAAAACCGCAACGCCTTGAAGCGGGCGTTTCCTGGCATCTTCGAGGCGGTGGGCGTGCGGCCGGTGGATTCCTATCCGCAGGATCTGCTCAACATGCTCCATCATATTTCGCCGCGCCATTCCGCAGATCCGGTGTGCGTGTTGCTCACGCCGGGCTGCCATAACAGCGCCTATTTCGAGCACTGCTATCTCGCCCGGGAAATGGGCATCGACATCGTCGAAGGCAAGGATCTGACGGTGGTGGACAACTTCGTTTACATGCGCACGACCCGCGGCCTGGTGCGGGTGGATGTGATCTACCGGCGAATCGACGACGATTTCATCGATCCGGTGGTGTTCCGGAAAGACTCGGTCCTCGGGGTCCCCGGCCTGATGAACGTCTATCGCAAAGGCAACGTGTCGCTGGCGAATGCCGTCGGCACCGGCGTGGCGGACGACAAGGTGATCTACTATTTCGTCCCCAAGATGATCGAGTATTACCTCGGTCAGGAGCCGATTCTGCCGAACGTGCCGACCTATCTGGCCTCCGAGGAAGCGGACATGAAATTCATCCTAGCGAATCTTCCCGAGCTGGTGGTGAAAGCCGCCAACGAGTCCGGCGGTTATGGCATGTTGATGGGTCCTTCCGCGACCAAGGATGAGATCGCCACGTTCCGCGAACGCATCATTGCCGATCCGCGCAACTACATCGCCCAGCCGGTCATCGCGCTCTCCCGCTCGCCCACTTGGTGCGACGGCGCGATGGAAGGCCGCCACATCGACCTGCGGCCGTATGTCATCTATGGCAAGGACGTGAAAATCGTGCCCGGCGGACTCACCCGGGTGGCCCTAACCAAGGATTCGCTGGTCGTTAATTCTTCCCAAGGTGGCGGAAGCAAGGATACTTGGGTGCTTCGTCATTAAATCATCATGTTATCCCGAGTTGCCAACACCCTCTACTGGATGGTCCGCTATGTGGAGCGGGCCGATAACCTTTCCCGCCTGATTGACTTCAACCAGCAGCTTCTGTTGGATTTCGAACGGCTCGACAGCGAACGCCTGCGCGGCTTCTGGCAGCCGATCATCATGAGCACCGGCGACGAAGAAGCGTTCGACAAGCTTTACGACAAAACCGGGAGCGAAGAAGTGATCCGATTTCTCACCGACGATCCGCGCAACCCCAACAGCATCACCTCGTGCATCGCCCTGGCGCGGGAAAACGCCCGGACGGTGCGCGACCAGTTGTCCGACGAGTTGTGGGAAGAGCTCAACGCGCTCTATCTGTTTTCACGCTCGGATGAGGCGAAGCGTTTGATCGCGTCCGATCCGTCGCGTTTCTATGAGAATGTCCGCCGCTCCGCCGTCACTTTCCTAGGGATAGCGGCGTCCACCACCTCGCGCAACGAGGCGTGGGAATTTATGAACTTGGGACGGCACTTGGAACGGGCGGACAAAACCACCCGTTTCCTCGATGTTTCGAGTTATCTGCCGCCGGCTGAAGATGGGATGGAAGCGGTTTCACAGGGAATTCTCCACTGGACCGCCATCCTCCGCTCGTGCGGGGCGATGGGTGCGTTCCGGGCCGCGCAGCGCGAAATCACCGCGCAGGGCGTGGTCGATTTCCTGATTTTCTCCAAGGATTTCCCGCGCGCGGTCCGCTACTGCATCGACAAGGTGGACATCAGCCTGCACCGGATTTCCGGGACGCCTCGCGGGGCGTTTTCCAACGAAGCGGAGCGCGAGGCCGGGCGATTGATGGCGGAACTGAACTTCGGCTCGACGGAGGATGTTTTCGTCGCGGGCTTGCACGATTACTTGGATGCCCTGCAAGGCCGATTCAATCACATCGGCGCGGAATTTTTCGAACGCTATGTGCTGATGCCCGAACGCGTCCAGGTCCGGCCGGATCCGAAACCGCCGACTCTATCCTACGCTGCTGCCTGGCATTTGGAACAACAGCAACATCAGAAGCAAACGTGATCGATCAACCGCACGTCGCCATAGAACACGGCGGCCGCCAAAACCGCCGGGCGGTCCAGCGCGGTCACGGCTTGCAAGGTTTCCGCATCGACGAGCGACAGGTAATCAATGCGGGCGAGCGGTGATGCCCCGATGGCGGCGCGGGCCGCAGCGAGGATGGCGGCTGGGGATGTTAGGATGGCAGCGGCTAACAACGCTTGGCGGATGCGCGGCGCGTCGGCGCGTTGTCCCGGGGTGAGGCGGGTGTTGCGGGACGACATCGCGAGTCCGTCCGGCTCGCGGACGGTGGGGCTGGGGACGATTTCCACCGGCACATCGAGGTCGCGGACCATCCGGCGGATGACGGCGAGCTGTTGAAAATCCTTCTCGCCGAAGACCGCGGCGTCGCAGCCGGTGAGTAGGAAGAGTTTTAAGACGACCGTGCAAACGCCGTCGAAATGGCCGGGACGGCTGGCTCCGCAGAGGCCGCAGGAAAGCAAGTTCTCGCTAACAGTGACGGAGCGGTCCGGGAAATACATCGAATCGGCTGCGGGCGTGAAAGCCACGTCAACCCCGGTGGCTTCACATGCTGCTAGATCGCTATCCATCGGGCGTGGGTAGGCGGCGAGATCGGAGGCGCGGTCAAATTGGATGGGATTGACGAAGATGGAGATGACCACCGTGCCATCCGGTCCGGCGATTTCCCGCGCGTGGTGCATCAGCGAAAGATGCCCGGGATGGAACGCTCCCATCGTTGGTACAAGCACCACCGGCTGCGGCGCGGATTTCAGCAACCTCCTCAGCTCGGCTCCCGTCTCTGTGATTTTCATTGGACGGGATTAGTCCGGTTCCCTCGCCCCGGCAAGTCCGGCCTTGTCCGCAGTCTTTGTCCGCCGTGCATTTTGCTTTCCGTCCTCTTGGGGCCTGTTAGCGTCCGGTAGTTCAGCCCAAAATGCCCGCCCGTAAATCCACCGCCCCCAAGCCCGAGAAGAACAAATCCCTCGAACAATGGATCTGGGACGCCGCCTGCTCCATCCGTGGCGCGAAGGACGCGCCGAAATACAAGGACTTCATCCTCCCGCTCATCTTCACCAAGCGCCTCTGCGATGTCTTCGATGACGAGCTGAACCGCATCGCCGCCGAGGTCGGGTCGCGGAAAAAGGCGTTCCAGCTCGCCAAGCGCGATCACAAGCTCGTCCGCTTCTTCCTGCCGCTGGAACCCGCCGATCCCGAGCAGCCGGTCTGGTCGGTCATCCGCATGCTGGCCGACAAGATCGGCGAGGGCGTCACTTCTCACATGCGGGCCATCGCCAAGGAAAACCCGCCGTTGCAGGGCATCATTGACCGCGTCGATTTCAATGCCACCACCCACGGCCAGCGGGACATCGATGACGACCGCCTTTCCAATCTGATTGAAAAAATCAGCGAGAAACGCCTCGGGTTGGAGGACGTGGAGGCGGACATCATCGGCAAGAGTTATGAATACCTCATCCGCAAGTTCGCCGAGGGCGGGGGACAGAG
>JANMJJ010000017.1:0-11845 GCA_031371325.1 Akkermansiaceae bacterium
ACAATATCGTATGGAAGTCCGATTGGATTAAGGCGGAGACGGACCCAAACTTCACGCCCCTCCGAACGAATGAACGCAGTGTGGGTAACCTTAAGATCCTGCTCAAACCAGTCGAACGGTAAAATAGTGATGCTGTAATCTCCCCCCTTGAACTGCGAGAGGGCGTCGCGTGTGGATGGACCGACGAAATTGTAGGTTCCGTCGGAATCCAAGACAGAAGGAGAATCAATCGCGACGCGCAGTCCATGCTTCGCCTTGCGGGAGACTAGAAAATTCACGACGAGCCCAAGAAGGATTAGGGCCGCGAGAACCTTGAGCACTTTGCGCTTCATTTTTGCAGAACGTTAAAAGTCCTCCGAACCGCGAACGGAGGACGTTGAATTCAAAGTGGGCGGTAATGAGCGGTTCGGAGCGACGCCTTGTTCTGCCTCTTCCTTCTCTTGGGATAGAATCTGCAATGCGCCTGCGCCAAGTCTTTGATTCAGAGCCGTCATTAGAGCGGAGCACTTGTGGGAGGATAGAAGGTCCAGAACAAGCTGCTTTAGAAGATTCGCATTGCGCCGTCGATTCTCGATACAGATCTCGGCAATCCAATCCGCGAATTGCTCCCCATCTGCGCTCTCGCATAGGCCCACCAATGTCTGAATCGTGATGTCTTCGTAGATCCGTGTGTCCATGAAAAATGATTCTGGATTCCACGGAAAATCTTGTTGAGGCGTATATCCTGTATCATCACCGACAAACACGACATGTGTTCCGACCCAGCTTCCACTGCCATTCTCTGGCCTGATGACCGTATCCTGGGATGGCAAGATCGTGAGCCAGTTCACTGCGACTGATACCAATGATCGTCGATACTTCGTGTGCCGATACTGCCATTTGTGGTATTCCGCCAAGTGTTCGATGGAGATCTTCTGCCTTCGCTCGTGGCATACGGCGCGTATGAAGTAGTTTCCCATATTTCAGCAGAACGTTAGATGTGCGCCCACCGGCGCGATTGAAGGGCTGTTGAAAATGAAATTGAAGAGTTTATGGCCGGTTGGTGCGTCATGACTTGTTCTGCCTCTTGTTTTTGATTTTGAAGGTCACGGCTGCGCTCGGATAGAACTTGCTGGCCGTAAGAATATCCGTCTCAAAATCAAAAGAATTGGGAAGATCAGAACAAAGCTGCCCAGGACCTTGATCCCGATGAGCATCCAATTCGGATGAAGCTCGGGTGTTCCGGAGATCCCCCAAGCTCCACCAGCGGGATAAAGCGATTCCCAGGTCGCTGCTCCAACTTCGACATCAGCCGGCTGCGGCGGCCGCCAGAATGGGCTAATCGGAGTGGAGATATCGTAGGTGCTGTGGTCGCCTCCGGGAGCAGACGTCTTGCTTGGATCTCCGAACCAGTATGGAGCCGAAACAACCCAATCGGTGCGAATCGCTTTCCATGCGAGGAGCAGACTCAGGAGAGCGAGGATTAAGCTGCGTTTTCTCATTTAAGCAGAACGTTAAATGTGGTGGCACGGCGGCGCAGGACTCATAGAGCGAAGCGAACGAGGGAGCTTATCCGCCGTTGCCACCCACGACGTGTTCTGCCTCTTGTTCATAATGTGCCGCGCTTGATGGGGACCTTGATTTTGGTTCCGTCTGGATTGAGCCAGTAGATTCTTCCAATACGCGCTAGGTCGGTCGCTCCCTTGTCGTACACCAGCGGATACTCGACCAACTGGCCATAGTAGAATCCACTTACCGGACCGTAGAAATAATAGCATCCAGCATCTCCAACCTGCTTATAGGCTACCGGAAGGATCAACGTGTAATCCGTGGGACTCGTTGCGCGGCGATACCGCAAAAAGTAGTCGGAACCACGTTGAATGATTAATGGCCCCTCGACGACCTTGGCTTCCTTCAGTGAACGCGAAGGATCTGGTGTCATCGAGCACGCAGCTAGCAATAGCGCGGAGATTACGACAATGAGATGATGCATGAAATTTTCAGCAGAACGTTAGATGTGCGCCCACCGGCGCGATTGAAAGGAAATTGAAATGAATTTGAAAAGCTTATGGCCGGTTGGTGCGTCACGACTTGTTCGCCGTGTTTTTGTAATGAATGCTAGGCGACTCCGCGAAAGTCGTTCCACATTGAAGCGCATCCGCCCAGATTAAGGACTGCAATGCCGATGATCAGCCAAAGCCCAACACGAATCACCAGGTCACTCTTGAAAATGGAGCACATTCCTAAGATGATAATGATAAGGAATGCCATCCCGAGGAATGTTAATGCAGGCGGGAATGATCCGAATCCAGACGTGTTAATCCCGACTGATCGTGCGGCTTGAAAGAGACCGATCGGAGCGAGGCCGACAACCAACATGATTATGCCAATTGAAAGAAGGACAAGAGTCTCCTTGGTGGGTTGCTCGGAATGTTTCATCTCTTGGCGAACGATGAGCGCATGCACCACTACCAGTGAGGGCGAGCGTCGATCATAGGGTGAGTGTTGAAATCAGGGACAATCATCGAAACAGGGCGGCTGGTAGGGGTTGCATGACGCGGCTTGATAGGCATCTAATTTGTTGTAATGATGAAGTCTGCTTTGATGTGTGCCAGTTGCTCGGGTGAGACCTGCATAGTCATGGCTTCAAAAGTAGGGTTGATAACGAATCCCGCGTCAGCTGGAAGACTCCGCAAAAGAACCTCTAGCGTCACGTCAAAGGCGTGAGAAAACGAAGGGTGCAGCTCAAAAAGCTTCTTAGCCTTCTTCTCAGACGTAAATACTGCGAGGCGAGAAGTCCCATCTGGATTCTTAAGAAACAGAGCTGAGTTAGGGTCGGATCGTTCGGAACAAATTGTGATAAAATCCTTCTTCAGGATGGCTGGGAAGAACTCTTGCGGAGTCATTATTCCCATGCGGAAAAACCCGATAAGACTTTCGATTTCATTCTCGGCGTGTTCACCGGACTCCACCACCGATTGTATGAATGGATCAGACGATTCTTGGCGTTGGCCAGGAAGTGGTGGTGGTGTCGAACCACTTTCACCAGCGGCCTTCTTGCGGAAAAAGTTGAACATATTTTCGAGCTATTTCTTGCCTATCAGTGTAATTCGAAAATGGGGTCAGTCCTCGCGCATTAACATCAAGTGAATTCATCGGTTGGATTTCTTGTCGGGGAAGAGGATTTGCGTCAGCGAGCACCGCTTAATTGCCAGATCCTTGTCGGGACGCCCAGCAGAAATTATCCGCGACTCACCGATCCCGACTGTGCCATCACCACCTCGGTGACGAGCCACTCGCAACTGACGCTAGTTTTCGCGCGTAAGATGCCGTTTTCCGACAGTCGGTCCCCGGCCCGCATGCCCGGGAACCCGGCTGGCAGGGTCTGCTAAGCAGGTGGCACGGCTGGGAACTGATCTGGCACGCCCGAGACCGTGGCTATCTTGTCCGTGAAGTCATCTGGTCGGCGCGGGGAACGGCCAGGTGCGCCCGGAGGGCCGCCATGAGCTTGGGCACCTTGATCCAACGACTCGTTCCTTCTTAAAAAATCCTTCTCGCCCGGATCCAAGAGATGTTGCTAGTGTCCGGTCAGGGTGCGGAGGCAATGTCACCAGTCGTCCTTACGCAGCATCTCAAACTCCACTCTCCCAATGCACCTCCCCATCCTCTACATTAAGCGCGGCTGCCCGTGGTGCGACGAAGTCGTCGATTACCTCGGGCGGAAGAAAATCGAAGTGCAAACGTTCAACGTCTCAAGCGACCGCGAAGCGATGCAGGAAATGGTCGAACTCTCCGGCCAATCCAAAGCCCCCACACTCGACTGGCACGGCCAGGTTCTCGCCGACTTCGGGGTCGAGGAACTCGTTCCGTTTATCAAGAAACACGGCAGGAGCTGAGCCATGATCGCCCGTGTTTTTCAACTGCTCGGCCTCGGTCTGCTGCTCGTTGCCTGCGACAAGCCGAAAAAGATCGCGGCCGAGCCCGCGGCTCAGGCCGACGGGCCACGCGTGACCAAATCGAACCGGCCAGCACCGGACGAACTGCCGAAATCGCGGGACCAGGTGCGGGCGACGTTGATCAAAGCGGAACAGATCAGTTCGCCGGAAGAAAGGAACCGGGCGCTCGCCGCAGCGATTTGGGACGCACTGGATCTGGAACCCGAGCTGGCGCGGGAAGGATTGCAAAAGCTAACCGCCGGAAGTGAGGAGAAAAACCGGCTGATCCAGCATTTCGCGATGCGTCTAGCCGAGCAAAACGTCGAGGAAGCGGTCCAATGGGCGGCGGCCCTCGAGACCGACGAGGAAAAGTCGCTGGCGTTTGGCAAGATCGCCCTAGTTTTATCCGAAAAAGAACCGGAGCGGGCCGCGCATTTGCTTTCGGATTCGGGAGTCGTCGGCCGCGAATTCGATGTGGCGGTGGTGCAAGTCGTCCAACGCTGGGCGGCGCAATCGCCGGTGGACGCCGCCGCGTGGGTGGTCAGTTTCGATCCGGGGGAAGCCCGCAGCGCCGGCTTGAAAGAGACCATTTCCGTTTGGGCGAGGAATGACCCGCAAGCTGCCTTCACATGGATCGCGGCGATTCAGGATCAACAAATCCACCAGGAAGCCGTGGCGGGAATGGCTGGGAGTCTTTTGGAACAGCCTGAAAGCGTCCAAACAGCCCTGCTCAAACTCGCGTCCCCGGAAATACGGGACTCGTTTGAAAAGCTCAAGGCCGAGAGTGGCGGGAAGTAGTCGGCTCCGGTTTCATGAAAGCCGCTCCAGTTCACGGGCGACGAGCATCAAGGTCTCGCGCACGCCGGGAGCGAATCCGCCGTCGGTTTGCACGGCCAGCATGACACCCCCCTCGCGGATGAATTCAAGCGCCACGGAGTCGGAGTAAAGTTTCAGGCCGCCGCTGCCAAAACCGAGATTGGGGAGCAATTGCTTGAGCGCCTCGAGGGTTGCCATGTCTTGGCGACTGACGCGGGCAATGTTGCACATGCCGGGAAGCGTGCGGGAGCGTTGGAGGATTTCGTCCGAATTCAATTCGCGGTCCACGCCGAAGATGGCACGCAATTCAAGCTGGCGGATGGCAAACGAGTCGGAATGCGATGCGTCCACCTCAACCGCAGCTTGGGAAACTGGAGCCAACCCGGCCGGCACCGGGGCCGGCGCAAAGGCCGACGGAGTGGGTTGCGCAAAGGCTTGCGGCACCGGAGCTGGAAGCGACCCGGGAACCGGAGGCTCCTGCCAGTTTCCAAACGCCGCGATCGCCGCTTGGGTCGATGCCGAGGAGGGGCCGCGCTGGGACTCGACGGAGAATGGAGAAGCGCCCGCCTGCTGCTGGGGCGAGGCGGACGGAGCCTCGAAAGGGGCCACCGGGTATGCCTTGGCCGGAGCTTCAAAGCCAAATCCCTCCGAAGGCTCCGCAATCTGGAAGGGCGATTCCGGCTTGCGCCGCTCGGGCACGCGGGCAGGTCGGCCCGGTTCCACCGGCCGGAAATGGTCGGCCTTGTCAACCACCTTGAAAGGGGATTCCACCCGCGCCACGACCGTGAATGGACTGGCCGCTGCAACCGGGACCGTTGGCTCGCAAAAAATTTCAAACGGTGAATCGGGGCGGGTGGCCGACTGATTTGGAAGACTTTCGAAGATTCCTCGATTCGTATTCATGATGGATTCTGATTGGAGTTGGCAGGCAAGGCAACCGTCCCGCCTCACCCTTGAGGAAAGAAACTTAATCAACCCGAAATGTCGAGCTTCACCGTGGATTCTCTTTATTTTTCTTCGTTTCCGTCCAGCAAGCGCTTGAGGCGATTTCGCATCGAGACCTTGGCCACCGCCGGCAACCGGTCCACGAACAGCACCCCGTTGAGGTGATCAATTTCATGCTGCAGCGCCCGTGCGAGCAGACCATCGGTTTCGATCACCAGCACCGATCCATCGAGCTGGGGAAGCGTTGCCTTCACCATTTCCGGCCGACGGACTTCCGCCCGGATGCCACGGATGCTCAAACAGCCTTCCATCCCGAACTCCTTGGCCTGACCGAAAACGACTTCGGGATTGATGAAAATCAGCGGCATGATCGACTCCAGATCCGCGTCCTCGCCGTTCACCTTGAGAAAGGTCACGCACTCGGGATCGTGGGACACATCGATCACCGCCAGCCGCAAATCTTCGCCCACCTGCGGTGCGGCCAGTCCGACGCCATTCGCATCGGCCATCGTGTCCAGCATATCGGCGACGAGCTCGATGAGACGGTCGTCCACCGCGACGACAGGACGGCAGCGTTGGCGGAGGACAGGGTGGCCGTATTGGACAATTTCGCGAATCATGGGGAACTGCCGGAATCTCTAGCGGGTCGATTGGCAAAGGTCAAACCTTGGAAACGGGTGTTGACAGATCGCGCGGACCGCCATAATCACTCGCCCCCGTGCCATGCGAATGGCGGAGTAGCCAAGTGGTAAGTCAATGGTTTGAAAAACCGTCATTCGAGGGTTCGAGTCCCTCCTCCGCCTCCAGCGTTTTTAGCTTAAAATAAGCGAGTTACGAGCGAAACCAAGCTCCCTGCAACTTGCCAAATGTGGCCAATTTAGGCCATCTTTTGCCTCCTTTTGCCAGCTTTACCAATACTTTGCCAATACCCTGCTAGAACTGGGTATTTACCCTTTTCGGGTTTATTCGGCGAATTTCATCCCTTCTTCGAACCGGAAGGCACCGCTGAACCTGTTCGCGACGAGCCGCGTCCGTAAGGCTTCGGGTTCCCAGGTCCAGATGTTTTTTCTAAGCGGGATCCATTGGCACCGCCGGAGTGAATAGAATTTTTCAAACTCCCCGGTTTTCCCCAATTGGAATCCACCCATCCAACAAATTCTCATTCCCAAGGGGCGGGCCATCCGTTCTTATCCGGTCGGAAAATCTCCATCCCGCATGTCCGACACTCTCTTCAGCCTCTGCACCCCCCGGAAAAGTGTTTTCGATGCTTCCCGACGCGATACGGTACTCGATCTCACCGACTTGCTCGATGCGAAGATCGATCCCAAGGAATTCTTTACCGAAAACTACCTCACGGACGGCCTGAAACAGCTTCTCCGCCACGGTCTACGCCGCCTCGCCGGCCAGAGCGATCAGGGCGTGTTCATTCTCAGCCAGAGTATGGGCGGAGGCAAAACCCACGGCATGCTGACCCTGGGACTTCTCGCCCAACATCCGGATCACCGCAAACCTGTGCTTGGCGACATCTACGAATCTGCCGTGGATCCCCAAGATGTGCGCGTGATCGGCTTTTCCGGCCGTGAGAGTGATGCCCCCCACGGCGTTTGGGGTGCGCTAGCGGATCAGCTCGGACAGAAGGATCTCTTCAAGGATTACTACAGCCCGCTCCAGGCACCTGGCCAAAGCGCTTGGATCAATCTACTCCAAGGTCCGCCCACGCTCATCCTGCTCGACGAGCTTCCTCCTTACTTCGAAAACGCCAAATCCAAAGCCATCGGGAATTCCGATCTTGCTCGTGTCACCACCACGGCTCTTTCGAACTTGCTCGTCGCCCTCAACAAACCTGAACTTTCTAACGTCTGCGTCGTCATATCCGATCTCAAGGCTACCTATCAGGGTGGCAGTGAGTCGATCAACAGCGCCCTCCGCGACCTCCAGAACGAGACCCATCGCGGGGCCATGCAGCTCACGCCGGTCGCTCTCAACAGCGACGACATCTTCCACATCCTCCGCAAGCGGCTCTTTGAAACGCTTCCGGACGATCCCAAGATCATTGAAGCCATCGCTGCCGGCTACGCCCAAAGCGTGAAGGACGCTCGTTCGATGGATCTTACCTCCGCAAACCCGGACGACTACCGCCGCGAGATTGCCGGTTCCTACCCATTCCACTTTTCCCTGCGCGACCTTTACGCCCGATTCCGCGAAAACCCCGGCTACCAGCAAACCCGCGCGCTCATCCGCCTGATGCGCGTGATCACCTCCCGTCTCTGGGAAACCGGCCGCGCCAAGGAGCAATCTCTGATCCACCCCTACGACGTCGATCTCAACCATTCTGAGACCCGTGCGGAAATTGAGGGCATCAACTCTCGCCTCGCCAACGCCGTCGCCCACGACATCGCCAGCACTGGCGCCAGTGTCGCAGAGCAACTCGACCGAGAACTCGGTGGCCGAGATTGCCAAGACGCCGCCGCATTGCTGCTCGTCTCATCTCTCGCCAACGTTTCAGGCGCGACAGTCGGCCTTGGCATGAATGACGCGGTCGCCTTTCTCAGTCGTCCGGGCCGGGAAATCTCCCGCTTACGAAAGGACGTCCTCGGAGTCTTCTCCACCCGCGCTTGGTATCTGCACACGGATCGCGAGGGCCGCATGTTCTTCAAAGACATTCAAAACGTCGTTGCGAAACTGAAATCCACCGCCGAGGGCTACACCCGCGAAATCCAGCTCAAGGAACTCCAGAGCTTTCTCGAAAACATCTTCACGCCGAAACAACATCGCGATTGCTACCAGTCGGTTGTCGCGTTGACTCCGGCTGACGAACTCAAGCTGGATAAAGACAGTATCCTTCTCGTCGTCGCCGAACCCGCCCCCGGCGGCGGACTCGCTGACTCGCTCAAGGGCTTCTGGGACGATGCCACCTACAAGAATCGAGTGCTCTTCCTTACCGGAGAGCGCGAGGTTATCGACCGCCTGCTGGAACGCTCCGCCGAATACAAAGCCATCCGTGGGATCATCGAAGAATTGGAACGTGAGAAGACTCCCGACAACGATCCCCAGCTTGTCGGTGCCCGTGAACTTCGCGACAAGATTCTGCTCCAGCTCCTCAGCGCTGCAAAGGAGGGTTTCGATTGCATCTATTATCCCGCCAAGGAAGGGCTCTCCAAAGCCGATTTCCTGATGAACTATCAGGGGAACAATTACAACGGCGAGGGACAGATCCGCGACACGCTCAAAGCCAAACAGAAATTTACCGAGGACATCGATTCAGACACCTTCCGGAAAAAATGTGAACTGCGCCTGTTCACCCAACAGGTCATGAACTTTGCGGAAGTGAAACTCCGCTCCGCCACCAATTCTCAGTGGCAATGGCATATTCCCTCATCACTCGACTCCCTGAAGACGAAGATGATCCTCGAAGACGCTTGGCGCGAGGAAGGCGGACTTGTGGACAAAGGACCATTTGCCCCACCCGTCACGTCCGTCCGCGCGCAGGAACTCAAGCGCGATGACGCCACGGGGGAGACCATGCTTCGTCTCATCCCCGTCCATGCGGACAAGGTCCACTACGAAATCGGCAGCCCTGCCACTACTGGCAGCGCGTTGGTTCCCGACCTCCAGAAATTCACCACCTCTGATCTCCGGCTTAGCTTCCTCGCCGTGGACTCGACCGGCCAGCATCAGACCGGGCCTGCGACTCCTTGGCAGAACCGCATCAGTCTCAAGAGCCGCTTTTCCCAACAAGGCAACCAGCGCATGTGCGAGTTGCTCGCCGCTCCGCCTGTTCCCATCTTCTACACCACCGATGGCTCCACACCCGGCAGCGCCAGCGGAGTTTATGCCGACTCCTTTCCGGTGCCCGAGGGGACGATCTGCGTCCTTGCCATCGCGGAAAAGGACTGCATCCGCTCGGAAATGCTCCGGGCTGATGTGCCAAGGGACAATCAGCCGGTCGCCATTGATCCCACCAAGCCCGCCACCTGGAAACGCTCTCATTCCTTCGACACCACCAAGGAAAGCTACGAATTCCTCGCCAAACTCGAAAAATCCGGTGCGAAAATTCTCGGCCCGCGCATCATGGTTGGTTCGTCCCCTTGGGCGGAATTCAACACCGACTCTTCGATGTCACTGGACCGGGCTGCACTGGAAAAAATCCTCCATCCGCTGCGGGAAATCGTCGGTGCTGGCGAGGTGCAGCTTTCCTGCGACGGTCTCTCCTTTTCTTCCGGCCAAGACCTGCTTGATTGGGTCTCCGATCACAAAACCGAATTGAAAGAGCACGAGGTTTCCCAAGTCGTCACACGGAATGAGCGCGAAGACTAAATATCCCACTGCCGCAGAGAGCAAAGCGGTGAAAGTGAAGGCAAAGCCGGCCACGCCCAAGTCGGATGGCTTCGGCTTCCAACCGGATCGATCCCAGCATCACTTCATGGTCACCCTGCCGGCGGGAAAGGATGACAACGTCTTCCTCTCCGAGCATTTTCATTTTGACGATGCCGAAGCCCGCCGCGAACTTCACCTCGCTCTTGGCAAGGAAGACGACAAGCTCCGCTGCGTCCTGCCTCTTTCGAAATGGGAAGCCATCGCGGAAGCCATCAAATCCGAGTTCAACGAGCGCCTCAAATCCCTCGGCCTCGCCGCCGGCCGCTGGGGCAAGCGCCAGACCCCCGTCTCCCGCCTGCTCGGCAAGGAAATGCTCCTGCTCGCTTGGGCCATCGAGGACGCGGACCCCGCACTCATCCCGGTCGCCATCGCCAACTGGCGCGGCCTCGCCCCGGAAGAACGCTGGTGGCTCTTCACCATGACCAACGCCGCCACCGGCCACGCCCTCCATGGCAAAGGGCGCGGTTGGCGCAAAGCCGTCCGCTTCGCACTCACGGAAAACCCCGCCGCCGACGTCAAGCCGGTCAAACGCGAAGACTTCTTCAGCCTGGTGCAGGAGGGAGAACCGAGAGGGATCTAGAATCGTCGCGGCGGTCTGAACGTTTGACGGCGAACTGCCGAAGTCCCATCGAGCGGTCCAGCAATCGATTCTTGAATTGACCGCGTTGTATTCCGCAGAGCCTCAAGTTTCCTTCCTACGGCTCCACAATCTGGGGACCGCTCAGCTCCGCTGCCAAGCGCTGAAAATTTCACGGGACGAACTTGATTCCTCAGGAGGCCTGCACAACACTCCTGCCCATGAACGCTACTATCTTCAAGCAGCGCCTCACATTAGCAAAGCAACGCCTCCGTGAGATGAAGGCAACCGGGCAACCTGTGGAGTTAACCCGGAGTTGGAGCTACAGCAGCCTGAAGGGACTGAGCAAGGCGCTGGAGGGCGGGCCACCGGGCGAAACAGGCGAGGGTGACCGTCCCGGTAGGGATCAGTACACACCGACGCTGACAGCCCTGGTGGATTCGCTGTAGCGGTTCGTGCTTTCAAGGAAACTGGCCACGGCAGGTGGAAATACCAAGCCCGCATCCGTGGTGTCGATGGCTGCGGGAATTCTGGTGACGCAGTATCCCTTTTTGTCCTCGGTTTCCTTGGCTAGCTCTTGAAGTGCATTGGCAAGCTGCTGGCTGGCGTAAGTCATCGCCGTGGAGGATGTCAGCGGATGTTTATATATCAAGGAATTTCAGCTTCTTGCGCCCGGCCTCCTATCCAGGTCTCTACACCAGGCATCATCCGCTGCATTGGTCTGCGGGAGTGTTTACGGTTTACACACATCATTCGCCATCTGTTCATATTTGATTGACTTTTGAACAGATCAAATCCTCTTTGTTCACGCCGTGAACACGATCAACCGAGAAAAACCCTACGACGACCTCCCCCTGCTTCCACCGGCTGCGGATCTCGAAACGGTAGCTGTCCTCAAGGCCGTCACCCGTGCGGGCCGCGCCTTGGCCGAGTTGAAAGGTCGCACCCACACTCTCCCGAATCCGGCGATTCTTCTCAACACCATCGCCCTCCAGGAAGCCCGTGCCAGTTCGGAAATCGAGAACCTCTTCACCACCAATGACGAACTTTACCGTGGCCTCTCTTCCGATGATGGAGACGTTTCCCCACATACGAAGGAAGTCCTCCACTACAACGAGGCCCTCTGGCTCGGTGCCCGCATGCTTGATGAGCGACCCGTATTCTCCACCAACCTCTTCATCGACATCGTCCGCGCCATCAAGTGCAACGATGCCGG
>JANMJJ010000046.1:0-7881 GCA_031371325.1 Akkermansiaceae bacterium
GGAATGCAATCCTCGGCGGGGATGCAAAGGATTTCCTCAAGCTGCTTTTTGCATTTCGCGACGTCGGCGGCGGGCAGGTCGATCTTGTTGAGGACCGGGATGATGAGCAGGTTTTGCTCGGTGGCGAGATGGAGGTTGGCGACGGTCTGGGCTTCGACGCCTTGCGCGGCATCCACCATCAGGATCGCGCCTTCACAGGCGGCGAGGGCGCGGGAGACTTCGTAGGAGAAATCAACGTGGCCGGGCGTGTCTAGCAGGTTGAGCTTGTAGGTTTTACCGTCCTTCGCCTTGTACTCCATGGCGACGGGATGGGACTTGATGGTGATGCCTTTTTCCCGCTCAAGATCCATGGAATCGAGCTGCTGGGCACTGCTTTCCCGCATCGTGACCGTGCTGGTCATTTCCATCAGACGGTCGGACAGCGTGGTTTTCCCGTGGTCGATGTGGGCGATGATGGAGAAATTTCGAGTCAGCTTGGTGGACATGGGCAAAGGAAAGTCGGCGTGGACGAGGCGAGGGAAAGCAGGAAACCCACGACAAGGCACGAAAAATAGATTGAAGAGGGTTGAGAGTCGAAAGTTGAGAGTTGAGAGGCAGAGAAGATGGATTCTTCAAACTCTCAACTTCCCCCTCACCCGAGCCTGCGGCTGCGGCCTTTTTCGTTCACGGCTCCGCAAACCGGGCAATCGACTGTTCGGACGTGGCTGGTGTCCTCAAACGCGTGCAAACACAGCCGGCAAATCACCCGGTTCGCGAGCGAGTGCTTTTCCGTCCGATTGTGGAGAGTCCGGGAAATCACGGCAAACATCGGCACCAGCGCGAAGCAGCCGAGCACCACGTAGAGCACGAAATCAGCGAGCGTCAGTTCCATCGGCGGGTTGATTGGTGAAGCCGATGCCTAGGGCGATCCAGCGGAAAGGTTTGCCTGGCTCCGGCTTGAATTGGATCCGGTGCAGCCAAGCTTCCAACTCGGGCACCCGGGTTTCGCCGACTTTTTCCACCAGAGAAACGCATTCCGCCACGCCGCCGTCGGGATTCAGCCGCACGAGAAACCGCCAGGACGACGAGGACATTTCGCCATCCACAGCCCCGTCGAAGGGCGGCAAATCGAGCGGCATGGTGTCGTTGGAAATGCCAGCCAGCGGATAGAGCGCGGGCGCGAGCGTGAGCTTCGGAAGAGGCGGTGCGTCGGCCGGTGCCGGAGTGCGTTGTGGAAAAAACGATTCCCCCTTGGCCGCGAATTCCAGCGGTTGGAGCTGGTTTGCTGCGGGTAATTCCCGGATCGGGGACACGTAAGGCTCCGGCTGAAAACGTGTGACCTCCATCGCGTTGTTTTCCAATTCCGCCAGCCCCTCCCACTGGGACAGTTGGAACCTCGCGGGAAATGGCCCGCCCTCTTGCGCCCGCAAGCTCATGGCCCGGCCTTGCACGTCGTCACTCAGGTAAATCACCGCCGCCCGCCGCGGCACCGATTTCTCCGGGGCCACCACCCGGATTCGCACGGTCATCAACAACGCCAGCGCCACCCCCGCGAACGCCAGGGCTAACAGCTTGGGAAACCATGGCGACTTGGCCGGACGCCAGTGGAACACCAGATCCGGGGTGCCCGACAACTTGGGTCTGACCGCGTCACCTGCCATCACTTGCCTTTTGCTTTCGGAACGACGGCTTCGGGCGGGTTCTTGCCGACCATCGCCACTCGGAATCCCTTGCTCAGCACCAGCTCGGTGACCTCGCGCTCAACGCCCACCGGGGTGCCCGTGTCGGTCTGGAGCAGCACGATCGTCTTCGCCGACACCCCGTCCGCCCGCAACTTGTCGAGCCTCTCGGAAAGCTCCGCCTGCGTCACCGAATCCCGTCCCAAGTGGATCTGCGGCCCCGGTTCACCCGGCCCCAGGGTCACCACCAGTGCGTCCTGATAGCGCTCCATCTGAAACTTGGACGGCGGCAAATCCACCGCCACCCCCGATTGCAAAACCAGCGACGGCCCCAGCAGGAAAAACAACAACAGCAGCGCGAAAATGTTCAGGATCGGCACCGCGTGCAGGAATCCCGGGCGCTCAGGCAAGGTCATTTCCAGCTTCATTTCACGCTCTCCGGCTTGGCCTTCACCGGCTTTTTCCCCGCCGTCACCTCGCCGCGGAATGGCGCGAATTCCTCTTCCTCGCGGGCGTCAGCGATGAGATGCACCATCTCGATCCCCGCCCGCTCTAGGCGATGCACCAGCCGCTTCGCCCGCCCCAGGAAATAGAGGTAAAACAAATACAGCGGCACCGCCACCGTCAGCCCGATCACCGAGGTGATCAGCGCCGTGAACACCCCGGCCGAGAGCTCCGCCGGGCCGGTGAAGCCTCCCTGCTCGCTGACTTTTTGAAAAGTTTCCAGCATTCCCACCATCGTCCCTAACATCCCCACCCGCGGTGCCAGCAATGCCACACCCAGGATCGCCCGGATGTTTTTCTCGATCCGCGGCACTTCCAGTTGTCCGGCCTCCTGCACCACGTCGCGCAAATCCGCGCGGCTCAAATAATACCGCAGCAGTGCCGCGTGAGCCACCCGCGCCACAGGTCCCGGTGCCCGCGCCGCCTCGTGCAGCGCCTCCGCGAACGCCCGCCGCCGGATGTGATGCGACAGGCCGACCAGCAAATTCCCCACATTGATCCGCGCCCGATGGAAGAAAAACAAACGCTCCACCACGCAAACCGTGCCGATAAATGCCAACCCAAGCAGCACCCACACCAGCGGGCCGCCCTGCTCGATCAACCCGGAAGGTTCCATCAATCCCAAAATCATCTGGCACAACCTAAAGCCCGCCCCGCCCCGGTGGCTAGCACGCAAATCGCTGTTTCGGTTTTTCAGCTTTTCAGTTTTTCAGCTTCTGCCCCATGATCGCCCCATGCTCCAGATCGCCTCATCCCTGAAAGACCTCCTGCTTCGGAAATCCGTCCGCACCGGCAACTTCACCCTCGCCTCCGGCACACAAAGCGATCTCTACATCGACTGCCGCGTCACCGCGCTCGATCCGTTCGGAGCGCTGCTCATCGGCAATCTCGGCTGGCACGCCGTCCGTTCCAAGATCCATTCCGAGCAACTCAAGATCGACGCCATCGGTGGCATGACCCTCGGGGCCGACCCGATTTCCCTCGCCGTCGGGATGGCCTCCGCGACGAACAACCCGGCCGAAGCCCTGCAGGTTTTCACCGTCCGCAAGGAGCCCAAAGGCCACGGCGCGGGCAAACAAATCGAAGGCAATTTCAAATCCGGCGACACCGTGATCGTCGTCGATGACGTCATCACCACCGGCGGCTCCACCCTCAAGGCGATCGAAGCGATCGAGCGCGAGGGCGGAAAAGTCGCGTTCTGCCTGGTCCTCGTCGATCGCGAGGAAGGTGGCCGCCAAGCCATCGAAGCGCGCGGCGTGCATGTCATTTCGTTGTTCACGCGGAGTTCGCTGCTGGACGAGTGACGCTCTAACTGGAGCGCGGAACTTATTCCGCGCGTCTGTCGTGGTAGCGCGTGATCCCGCGTCCCGCTGCGTGAAATATGTCACCGTCGATCCATTCTATAGCTATGAATCACCGCCATCCGAAGATCTTCGATGGATTTCCCGGAGCCAAGAACCGGATGATAGGCAGAATCGAGTAGGGGCAGGTTTTGGCGTAATTTCGAAATCACGATTCATAGCGCTCGCTTGCATCGATCTCCAATCCGTATTACGATAAGCCTATCGATATGGAAACCGTCACGCTTTCACCCAAATTTCAGGTCGTCATCCCCTTGGCGATTCGGGAAGCACTTCAACTCACTCCCGGCGAGAAGTTGCGGGTCATGCGTTACGCGGACCGGGTGGAATTCATTCCCGTCCGCCCGATCCAGCAGATGCGCGGTTTTCTCCGTGGCATGGATACCACCATCGAGCGGGAGGATGACCGCTTGTGAGCGCGGTCAACGTCGTGGACTCCTCGGGGTGGCTCGAATATTTCACGGACAGTGACCGGGCGGCGTTGTTTGCGGACGCCATTGAAGACAGTGAAAACCTTCTCGTGCCGGTCATTTCCATTTACGAGGTTTTCAAGAAAGTGCTTAGGGCGCGAGGCGAGGACGACGCGCTCCAAGTCGCCAGCATGATGCAAAATGGCCGGGTCATCGACTTGGACTGCTCGCTGGCTCTTGAAGCCGCACGCCACGGTTTGCCACTGGCTGACAGCATGATCTACGCGACGGCCATGCGCCACGGGGCGACTCTCTGGACTCAGGACGAGCATTTCAAAGACCTGGCGAACGTCCGCTATTTCCCGAAAGGTTCCGCGATCTAACCTCCGCCGATAAAATGATTTGCCGAATCCGCCCGGCTGGTTTTGTCTCTCCGGGCTGTCAGGGGCCGTGGAGGTTCGGCAAGCGAACCCCGCCAGGCCTTGATCGGAGCAACGGTAGTTTGTCCGGACTTGCCGCGGATTCCCTGGCAGCACTTTTTTGCCTGCCATCGGGTGGGCAAAACTTTCGGTCGCAATGACCCCGGCTGCGGCTAAAGTCGCCCCCACGTGGATAGCCCTGACCCAAAGAAAGCTCCGGCGGAAGAGCCGGTCCAGGATCGCCAGACCCTGCAAACCACCCGCCGCCAGTTTTGGCTGATATCCAAGGCGTTTTTCGCTTCGGAGCGCAGGCGCAAGGCCCGGGGCTTCCTCATCGCCCTGTTAGCCTTGGCGCTCGCCGTGGGCGCGGTGCAGGTGTTGATGAGCTATGCCGGGCAGTATTTCATGACGGCCATCAGCAAGAAGGACCCTGCCGCCTATTGGAAATACCTCGGCTGGTATCTCGGCAGCTTCGGCCTCGCGATTCCCATCGGCGTTTACTACCGCTGGGTCGAGGAACGGCTGGCCTTGTTGTGGCGGGAATGGCTGGCCCAGCATCTGGTGAAACGCTATTTCAACAACCGCGCTTACTTCCGCCTGCGGGGGTCGCAGAGCGTGGACAACCCGGACCAGCGGATCAGTGAGGATGTTAGGAATTTCACCACCAGCTCGCTGTCCTTCCTGTTGATCGCGCTCAACTCGCTGATCACGCTGGTGGCATTCATCGGCGTGCTGTGGGGGATTTCCGGCCTGCTCGTCGTCGTGCTGGTGGTGTATGCCATTGCGGGCACCGGCATCAGCATTCTGATCGGCCGCAAGCTCGTTAGATTGCATTACCATCAATACGAAAAGGAAGCGAACTTCCGCTATGCCCTCGTGAGGGTGCGGGACAACGCGGAATCCATCGCCTTCTATCGGGGGGAAAAACGCGAGCACCTCGACTTGTTCAACCGGCTTTCGGCGGCGGTGGCCAACATGCGCCTGATCATCATCCGCAACCGGAACCTCGGCTTTTTCACCAACAGCTACAACTACCTCGCGCTGGTCCTGCCGGTCATGATCGTCGCGCCCATGTTCATGCGCGGGCAGGTGGAATTCGGTGTCGTCACGCAGGCGGCCGGCGCGTTCGGATCGGTGCTGACGGCGGTGTCGCTGATCATCACGCAATTCGGCGGCTTGAGCGCCTATCTGGCAGGCGTCCAGCGGTTAGGCAGCCTGTGGGACCAGCTCGACGAGCACGACGCGGAGGAAGAGCGGATCGCTTACGAGAACGAGAACAAGCCGGATGAGAACAGCCGGATCGTGAAGCTCGACGAGCTCACCATTTGCACCCCGGTGGTCATGAAAACGCTGGTGGAGAAGCTCTCGTTCGAGCTGCGGGTGGATCAAAGCCTCATCATCATGGGGGCCAGCGGCACGGGAAAAAGCTCCGTCCTCCGCACCATCGCCGGCCTGTGGCCCGGGGCCAGCGGCTTGCTCGAACGCCCGGCGGCGGACCAACTGATGTTTCTCCCCCAGCGGCCGTACCTGGTCGAAGGCTGCCTGCGCGACCAATTGCTCTATCCGTATCCCGACCGCGGAGCCACCGACGAGGAGATCCTCGCGGTGGTGGAGGCCGTCAATCTATCCGATGTGCTGGAGCGCGTGGAAGGGGAGCTGGGCCGCGTGGTGGACTGGAACAACATGCTTTCGCTCGGCGAGCAACAGCGGATCGCCTTCGCCCGCCTGTTCCTGCGCAAGCCCAAGTTTGCGTTCCTGGATGAGGCCACCAGCGCACTTGACGAGGAAAACCAGAATCACTTGTACCGGCAGATCCAGGAGTCGAAGATCGGCTTCATCAGCGTGGGGCACCGCACGACCTTGATCCCGTATCACGACCGCCTGTTGACGTTGGATCGTTCCGGATCGTGGACGATCGAAGACGTGGATGCGGAAAAACCGGTCGCCCCTCAATTTGCCGAAATGCCCACGTGAACGACCAGTCCCGAAGCCGGCACGGGAAGGCTCCGCGCGCCACCCGCCACAAAGCCCGCATTGGCAGCGGCTTGCCGTCCCCATCGCAGTGTCTAAAACCCGGACAACAGGTCACGGCTTGTTAGTCGGGATCCTATCGATGGAGTAATTTCACCCATGGCGACGCTTGGTGCTTGTGTCTGTTATTTTGGACCGACCCTGGAGATATCACCTCGAATCTCCATGATCGTCTCCGGGGGGCTAGGGGCCAATGCTCGTTTGTCGGGCCTGACCCTATCGACTTGTCCTCATCCCTTTTTTCTATCTGCCGCGGACGTATCATCACAAGTGAAGGGTCTGTTAGTGGAATCGAATCCTGTTGTTGTGAATCCGAGAGGATCGAACCCATTCAAGCCACGCCTTTTCTCAATTCCCGCAGGCTCCACAGAACACCGCCCACGGGTGCGGCTTTCCCCTTCATCCTCCTCGCTCCGGTCTTTCGATTCGGTCCGAATCTTTCCCGTGCGCTGGCAAACGCCTCGTCCACGAAATTCCGGCTGCCGATCACCGCGCCATCCGTGAAATAGCGAACCCGGCAACGCAACATCTTGCCGAGTGGGATTTCTCCATCCCTCTCGCGTTGGCGCTCCGCTTCCTCTTTCGAAATTCCTTTGCGCAAGCTCTTCGTGATCGTCTTTCCATCCCGGCCAACACTGTCCGAAGATTTTCCAACAGCTCCAGTCATCAGCAGTTTCCGATAGTCCCGCGAAACTCCGCTGGCCCACAAATCGGCATCCGCTCCGATCCCCTGATGCGCCCGCAAAGCCCGCACCAAGCCTGCCCGCGCGGTTTTACCATTGCCTTTCGCTCCGCCACCGATGGCCTCGCCATAACTGCTCCAGCGGTAATCCGCCGGGTCCTTCACCATACCGGCACGCACCGGATTGAGGTCGATGTAGGCGGAAATGGTTTTCGCGGCCACCCCGTCCTCCACGATCAGGCTCTTGAAGCGATCTTCCCACAGTCGTCCCGTCCTGGAATGCGCCCGGTTGAACCACTGGGTGAATCGTTGCAGCAGGCCCTTCATGAACTCGCCGAGATCCTGCATCCGGTAAGTGAAACGCTTGTGAATCGCCGCCAGCGCTTTCTCCAGTCCGGACTCCTCCGCGTAAACCGCCGTCCTAGCGTCGGCCAATTCCTTCGCCACCCCGGCCACGAATGCCTCGCTGTAAATGGCCGACAACCGCTTCAACAGCTCCTGCTCCGAAAGCCCGCCCTCCGCCATCGGCGGGACTTCCAGCAGGAGGTGGAAGTGATTGCACATCAGGCAGTATGAAACCACCCGGCAACCCGTGAATTTCTCCTGCAAACGCATCAACGCGCGGAATTTTTCCTTTTCCTCCGGCCCGAACGCAAAGCGCCGGTCCACGACACGCGAAATGACGTGGTAAAACACCGGTTTCCCGGCGGATTTCCGCCACTCCGCCAGCCATCGCGCCTTTCTCATGGGCAACACCTATCGGAGCGGGGGAGAAATGGCAAGCCTCTTCGACTAAAGGCCTGTCCCTCTGTCATG
>JANMJJ010000097.1:0-29709 GCA_031371325.1 Akkermansiaceae bacterium
TCTCCGGAGTCGGTTGCCAGGCTTGTGGCGGCGTGGGGTGTGCCGATGGATATAAGCTCTGATCATTTTCCTGACCTCGGGAAAATGATCGAAATAGTGAAAACAAGTCAAACATCGACGCAGATCCATGAGTGAAAATTCCAAGGAACTCCTGCGGGAGCTGGCTAAAGAGTTCTACGACTCTTATGTTTCGCCGACCCCAATTCTGTCACGTTTTAACGTGTTGTGGCCGCTCTACGCCGCCTTGGGAGCAGGGTTCTTCTATGCCGGAACAAATTTTCCTCACTATGGAACGGATGGCAACATAGTCCTGTTCTGTATTCCATACGGCATAGGGCTTTTGATGCTACTGGCATCTTTCTCTCTCGCTCTATTTGCTATGTTTTGGCTGAACGAAATTGAGATTCTTGGTGATCCAAATGAGTATAAAAAATGCCTTGAAGCAGTAAAAGAAGAGAATGATAAAGATGCTTTCGAGCATTATCAGAAAGAGCTGATTGATCGTAGATGTAAGGCTGCCTCCAGGAGTATTCAGCTTTTCACAAGACGCGCGCACTTGTTGCACAGGGCGTCTCAACTGGGTGTTTTTGCATTCATTGGTCTGGCGCTTTCAATTCCTCGCCTTATTTCAACATACAATTTCCACCATTAACTGCGATGTCCGATACAGATTCCGATACAAGTAAAACGACTCAAAAGCCGAGTTCACCCAGTCCTTATCCAAGTCTTCCAGACAATCAGATGATTAAGGAGGCTACGGAGAATAACCGTCTGGACCACAGTGCTATGGCTGCCTCCGAAGGAAAATCAGAAGATTGAGTTCATAATTTGTTTTCTCCAATGCCCACCCTCACCACCAAACACCAACGCCTCGCCGCGCTGCGCCCGCTCTCTCCGGAGTCGGTTGCCAGCCTTGCGGCGGCGTGGGATGTGCGGATGGTGACAAGCCCCGATCAATTTACTGAGGTCAGTAAATTGATCCCCAATTCCCGGCCATGAAAAAGTCCGTCATCTCTAAACTCCTTTCGGAACTCGAACAGCTCGTCCAAGTCGAGTTCGAATCCGGTGTGGAATTTTGGCTGGCGCGAGACCTGCAAACGGTGCTCGGATACGCGAATTGGCAGAATTTCCGCAAGGTGGTCGGTGATGCGGTGACGGCCTGCGAATCCTCTGGGAATAAGGCTTCCGATCATTTTACTGAGGTCAGTAAATTGATCCGCCACGGCAAGGGCGGACAGCGTGAGATCCAGGATTTCATGCTCACTCGCTACGCCTGCTACCTCATCGCCCAGAACGGCGATCCGGCGAACTTGGACTGCGGCAGCCTGCTGCCGCTTTCGGCTACGCAGCCTGCTGCGAGCCGTGGCCAGCAGGCTGGCTCACGCAAAGCGGCAGCAGGCTGCACGCAGTCCAAGTTGGCAATCCCGCAACTCACCCACTGATTGATCACACGATCCCAATGACCACCCTCACCACCAAACACCAACGCCTCGCCGCGCTGCGCCCGCTCTCTCCGGAGTCGGTTGCCAGCCTTGCGGCGGCGTGGGATGTGCGGATGGTGTATGAGTCCAACTCTATCGAGGGCAACTCCCTCACGCTCCGCGAAACCGAACTCGTCCTTTCCAAAGGCGTCACCGTTTCCGGCAAGCCGCTCAAGGACCACCTCGAAGCCGTCAACCTCGCCAAAGCCTGGGAAGAAGTCAAAAAACTGGCCCGCCCGGACGCAGTGCTCACCGAGCGCGATCTGCTCGATCTTCATCAGATTTTGCTGACTCGCATCCAGGATGGGACCAATGGGAGTTATAGGACTTATGCGGTGCGTGTCGGCGGTTCAAATCACGTTCCGCCAAACGCCGTCAAAGTCCCGGATCTCATGACCGGGCTTTTCACCGGCCTCTCCGCCATCGCTGATCCCGTCGAACGCGCAGCGAGACTCCACCACGGCATCGCCTCCATCCATCCCTTCATCGATGGCAACGGCCGCGCCGCGCGCCTCGCGATGAATTTCGTCCTGCTCGCCGCCGGCTACCCGCCGATCTCGATCCCCACCGAACTCCGCCAGGACTACTACGACGCCCTCGAAGCCGCCGACTCCGGCGATTTCCCAGCTTGGCAATATTTTCTCACCACCCAACTCCACCAAGAACTCGATACCTGGCTGGACGCCTTAGAAATTTCTTCCACTGATCCCTGATCACTGGCTACTTTCCACTCTGCACACGCAGCGTGGCTTCTCACCGAAACCAACAAAAACATACAACATTATGGCTAACATCAAACCACTCGGACAACGCGTCCTCGTCAAGCGTCTCGAAGCCGACGCCATCAGCGCCGGCGGCATCGTCCTTCCAGACACCGCCAAGGAAAAGCCGCAAGAAGCGGAAGTTCTCAGCCTCGGCACTGGCGGCAAGGACGACAAGGGCGTGCTCATCGAGTTCACCGTCAAGGTCGGCGACAAGGTTCTCATCTCCAAATACGGCGGCACCGAAGTCAAACTCGACGGCCAAGAAGTCCTCATCATCAACGAATCCGACATCCTCGGCATCGTCGGCTAATTCTTAATCTAACTCTCAACTCTCAACCTCTAACTCTCAACTTATCATGGCCAAACAACTCCAATTCGACGAAGCCGCACGCCAGGCCCTCCTGCGCGGTGTGGAAAAACTCGCCCGCGCCGTCAAGGCAACTCTCGGACCAGCCGGTCGCAATGTCATCCTCGACAAAAAGTTCGGTTCCCCAACCATCACCAAGGACGGTGTCTCGGTTGCCAAGGAAATCGAACTTGAGTGTCCTTATGAAAACATGGGTGCCCAACTGATCCGCGAGGTTTCCAGCCGCACTTCCGACATCGCTGGTGACGGAACTACGACCGCCACCGTACTTGCTGAAGCCATCTACAAAGAAGGCCTCCGCAACGTCACCGCCGGTGCCAACCCGATCTCGCTGCAACGCGGCATCATGAAGGCCACCGAAGCCATCGTCGCCCAACTCAAGGTTCTTTCCAAGCCCGTCTCCGACGCCAAGGAAATCGCCCAAGTTGCCTCTATTTCGGCCAACTCGGATGCGGAAATCGGTGGCATCATCGCTGAAGCCATGGACAAGGTCGGCAAGGACGGCACCATCACCGTTGAAGAAGCCAAAGGCATCGAAACCACCCTCGAAGTCGTCGAAGGCATGCAGTTTGACAAAGGCTACCTCAGCCCCTACTTCGTCACCAACCCCGAGTCCATGGAGGCCTTCCTTGAGAACGCTTATATCCTCATCAACGAGAAGAAGATCTCGTCCCTCAAGGACATGCTTCCGCTCCTTGAAAAGGTTGCCAAGACCGGCCGCCCGCTGCTCATCATCGCCGAAGACGTCGAAGGTGAAGCTCTCGCGACACTCGTCGTCAACAAGCTCCGCGGCATCCTCAACATCGCTGCGGTGAAAGCTCCTGGTTTCGGCGACCGCCGCAAGGCCATGCTCGAAGACCTTGCCATCCTTACCGGTGGCCGCGTGATCACCGAAGACCTCGGCATCAAGCTCGAAGGCGTGGAACTCAGCGACCTCGGCGAAGCCAAGCGCATCACCATCACCAAGGAAAACACCACCATCGTTGAAGGTGGCGGTACTTCCGAAGGCATCACTGGCCGCGTGAACCAAATCCGTCGCCAGATCGAAGACACCACCAGCGATTACGACCGCGAGAAGCTCCAAGAGCGTCTTGCCAAGCTCGCCGGCGGCGTCGCCGTCATCAACGTCGGTGCAGCCACCGAAACCGAGATGAAGGAAAAGAAAGCCCGCGTCGAAGACGCCCTCCACGCGACCCGTGCGGCCGTTGAAGAAGGCATCGTCGCCGGTGGTGGCACTGCCCTCATCCGCGCCCAAGCCGCCATCGGCGACCTTGGACTAACAGGTGATGAAGCGACCGGAGCAGGCATTGTTGCCCGCGCCGTCGAATCGCCACTTCGTCAGCTCGTTGCCAACGCCGGCCGCGAGGCAGCGTTGATCGTCGAGCAAGTGAAAAAAGGCAAAGGTGGCGAAGGCTACAATGTCGCGACCGACAAGTTCGAAGACCTCATCGCTTCCGGCGTGGTCGATCCTACCAAGGTCACCCGCACCGCGCTGCAAAACGCAGCGTCCATCTCCGGACTCCTGCTCACCACCGAGTGCCTCATCACCGACCTTCCTTCCAAGGAGCCGGCAGGTGGCGGCGGCGGTGGTCACGACCACGGCGGCATGGGCGGCATGATGTAAATCGTGACGGCGGTTTCCAACCGCCAAGCCCCATCAATCAAAGAAGCCGGACAGGGAAAACCTGTCCGGCTTTTTCCGCTTTATTGACAAAACCCCGATGTGGACACAATCTGTCCACATGAAAACCGTGACCGTCCGGGATCTCAGGAACAATTTCTCCAAAGTCGAAGCGTGGCTTGGCGAGGGCGAGGAAATCCGCATCGAAAAACGGGGCAAACCCATTGGATTTCTATCCGCAGCGCCAGCTTCCGCCAAAGCTGCAATCCAAAAGCCCGACTGGGCAGCTCGCCGCAAAGCGATTTGGGGAGACCGGGTATTCTCCGAGGAAGAAGTGAAGGCAATGAGGGAGGCGGAACTGGAAGGTGAGGAAGGATGAAGCTCTACCCAGACACATCGTTCCTTTGCGCCAGTTATCGGGAACAGGAGAATTCCGAGAGGGCTGATGCTTTCAATGACCAACTCGTCGGAGCCTTGCCGGTTTCCAGCTTGATTCTGCTAGAATTCCGCCAGTCCGTTCGGCTTCAAGCCCGCCTTTTCGAAAACGATCGGACCAAAGGTTTTTCCAAAAGCGTAAGCATGGCGATGCTGCGGGCGCTCCAATCCGATCTTGCGGACGGCATCTTGGAAATGGTCGCGCCAGATTGGGCGGACGTACACCGGATCGCGGAGGTGCTGAGCGGGAAATACACGGAATCCGGTGGCCACCGTCTCGCCGACATCTTGCACGTTGCCACGGCCATTCACCTCGGCGCGGCGCAATTTCTAACATTCGATGCGAACCAGAAGAAGCTCGCCAACGCCGAGGGCATGGAGGTGCCGTTTTGATGGCCGTCTTCACGGACCGCGAAATCGATTTCACCCGAAGCGCACAAGATGGGTTGAAGAGTAGCGGTGACTCGGACCTTACATCGCCCAACCAGGCGGAAGTCGTGCTAGCAATCGAATTCGAAATCCGCTGGAGTCCGCGTACATGAATCCGCCTCCAAAAACATTCTGTGAGCACGATCTGTTTGAAATCGGCATCGGTGACGTGGTGATTGCCCGCTATAAATCAGACGGTCGGGTGGAGGCAGGGGTATTCATGTTAGACGTTTACTGCTTGGGAGTAAAAAATGCGTATTTCCAGCAGTTCTCCGCCGCAGACTTCCCGGAGTATTTGAAAGAGGTATTCAACGGTGTTAGCGATACGCCGCCGCTTGAGCACTCCGGCGCGTGGGGTCGCAAATTGGTGGAGGGCGCTGTGGAATACGCCCGTCGTTTGGGCTTCGCGCCGCACCCGGACTACAAGCAAGGAGCGAAGGTCATGGGTGGCATCAATCCAAAGGAATGTTCCGAGACATTCGTTTTTGGAAGCGAAGGTAAACCGCTGTATGTCGCCGGGCCTTATGACGGGGAGGCCAAGCGCAACGCGGTGATGAGAACTCTAACCAAGAAGTTGGGGCCGCAAGGGTTTCACTTTATATTGCCGCTCGACCCGGAAGGAGAGGAATATTTCGATGACGGCGAGGAGGAGTGACCGCAGGCAGGCGCTTGCACATCCGCATCGAGTCACTTCACGCGATTTCTCCGCCCGCGCCTACGAAAGGGATGCAACATCTGGCCGAGGTAGCTGCGCGAAATTTTCTCGTGGATTCCAAAAGCCTCCGGTTCGTGATCAGGACAACGATAGGTGCCGAACGCGAGGTCCATCAGCGGGGAAATGTTAGCATAGTTTCCCGCGTCGCGTGCGCGGTCGTGATGCCAGTGGTGCAGTTCGGGTGCCCCGATGAGCCATTTCAACGGGCCGATATTGAGTCTGACATTCGAGTGGATGTAGATCGCCCAGATCCCACGGAAGGCGATCAAGCCGGTGAGCGTTTCGAGCGGAAATCCTAACAAGAAGGCGGGGATGTTGATGAGGCCCATCGTGTAAACGGTATCGAGCGGATGCTCGCGGTGCGCGGCCAACCAATCGAGATGCTCGGCGCTGTGGTGGATTGAGTGAAAGCGCCAGAGAAATGGAATCCGGTGCTGCAAGCGGTGGCCCCAATAGACGCAAAAATCGCTGAGCAGGATGACTTCCACCGCTTGCAACCACCAGGGTTGCCCGGCCACCGCCGCGTGGAAGCCGTCGGGGATTCCAGCGTCAATTCCGTCGGCGAAATGATTGAGAAGCCACAGCACCAGTCCACTCCACAACAGGTATTGGCCGAGGAAGAAGCAAAGATCGATCCACCATTCCGGCCGCAGGAATCGTTGGCCGTGTTTCGCCGGGAAGGCCCGTTCGAGCGGGTGGAACACCAGGCAGAGGAAGAGGAAACTTCCGCCGGTGGCGAGAATGGCGGCGGGCAGATTCATGGTTCGGCGGGTTTCGGTTGCTCTTCTGGAGCAATGCGTCGCTCGCGGAAAATCGGCATGGGAATACTTTTCGAGCTGGGCAGTAAGATCCGGTCCTTCGATTCTTCCGGCTTGAATTCAATGAGTCCGCCCTTCGAGCTTTTCATCAGAGTCCGTTCTTGCTCCGGGGTGAAAACCTTTGAGAGGGACTTCGAACCCGGCATCAAGACGCGGTCGGTTACCTCCTGATCCACAGGCAAGGCAGCGGGAACAATCACGAGGCTCTTCGAACTTGATAGAACAGTGCGCTCGACCGGTTTCACCACGGGCGGGGCAGCCTTCTGCTGCTGCCGCCAAACATAGGTCCCGCCAAGGCCGATTGCCGTGCAAAGCGCGAAAACCTTAAACCACGGCGATGTTCTTCCTCTCATGAACCTGTGGTTACCTCGGATCAGTGGGGCCGGTCAAGGTGGTCGCTCGAATTGACGAAGATTTTACAGGGTTTCCTGCAGGCTTGCGCCCGGGGCGATTCCGGGCGACGAATCGCCCATGACGGATTGGGAACATCGCTATCAGTCGGGCGACACGCCGTGGGAAAAGGGCCAGGCCGCGCCGCCGTTGATGGAGTTGTTGCAGGTCATGGAGGCTAACGATTGGGGCACGGGGCCGATCCTGGTGCCGGGCTGCGGACTGGGGCACGATGTTCGGGCGCTGGGGGTGTTGGGGATTCCGGTGGTGGGGGTGGACGTGTCGCCGTCGGCGGTGGAGCGGGCGCGGGCGTTTCCGATGACAGGCGAGGAAGCTTACGAGCTGGCGGATATCCTGGATCCGGCATGGCGGGAAGGGCGGGAGTTTTCTGCGGTGTGGGAGCACACTTGCTTTTGCGCGATCGATCCGGGCGAGCGGAGCCGCTATGCGGAGGCGGTTGCGGGATGTTTGTCGGCGGGTGGCTTGTTGGCCGGGGTGTTTTTCCTGAATCCGTTTGATCCGGGCGAGGATGCGTGCGGGCCGCCGTTCGGGGTGACGGTGGCGGAGCTGGACGCGTGGTTTTCCCCGTGGTTTGTGCAGGTGGAGGGGTGGGTGCCGCACAGGGCGTTCCCAGGGCGCGAGGAGCGGGAATGGCTGGGACTATTTCGCCGGGTGGAGCACGCATGAGTTGCGGCTGAGACAGGATGTCATTAGCGTGTCGCCAACCCAAGGCCATGAAGTTCCTAATCCTTTTCCTGCTGCCGGTGCTGTTGCCGTGGAGCGCCATGGCCCAAGGGGCGCGCCCGTATGTGAACGATTTGAAGGTGCCGGAAAGCCGCAAGGATTTGGAAACCCTTCAAAACGCGGTGGCTGCGGCGCTGCCGAAAGCGCGGGCGGCGACCGTGTGCATCGAGATCAAGGAAGGCTCGGGCAGCGGCGTGATTGTTTCGCCGGATGGCTTAATTCTAACTGCGGCGCACGTGGCGACGGGGGTGAAGAAAAAGGTGACCGTGATCCTCGAAGACGGCACGCGGCTGAAGGCGGAGACGCTGGGCTTGGTAGCGGACAAGGACGCGGCGATGATCCGGATTTTGGAGAAAGGGATCTATCCGTTTGTGGAAATCGACCGGGCGGAAGCCACGAAACTGGGCGACTGGGTGTTCGCGCTGGGGCACTCGGGCGGCTTCGACAAGGAGCGGGGCTCGGTGGTGCGACTGGGGCGGCTGGTGCGGATCGCGAACTCGACGTTTCAATCCGACTGCATGTTGATCGGCGGGGACTCGGGCGGGCCGTTGTTCGACCTAACGGGAAAATTGGTGGGCATTCACTCGCGGGTTGGGCAGCAGTTGCAGGTGAACATGCACGTGCCGATGACGGAATTTATTTCTAACTGGGATGGGATGTTGAAGGGGGAGTTCATCGGCGAGGGGCCGTATGCGCAACTGCCGGAGAAGGGCAATGGTTTTCTGGGATTGGCCACCGAGGCCCGTCCGACAGGCGGCCTGCGGGTGACGAAGGTGGGCAGCAAAAGTCCTGCCGAGGTGGCGGGGGTCAAGGAGGGGGATTTTTTGTTGAAACTGAACGGCGTGCCTTTGGAAAAGCGCGAGCAAATGCAGGAGCTGCTCAAGGAGATGTCGGCGGGCGACGAAGTGACTCTCGACACGGAACGCGACGGCAAACCGAAAACCTTCACCCTCGAACTCGGTGTACGCTAACTGGATTCTATCACTCGCCTCCGCCGGGCTGCTGCTTCCCGCGGCCGGGCAGCAGAGCCTAGATTCCGCCTATCGGACGACCGGGACGGCGGTCGTGGCGGCGTTCGAAACGCAGCGGAAAATCCTGCAAACCTCGAGCGCGGTGATCCTCGACGGGCGCAAGGAAATCGCCTACGGCGTGGTGATTTCCGCAGATGGATACCTTCTAACGAAGGCGAGCGAGGTGCGGGAAGTGGCCGGCCTAACGGTGACGGTGGACAAGACGAACTACCCCGAGGTGAAGGTGCTGATGGTGGACCCAACGTGGGATGTGGCGCTGTTAAAGATCGAGGCGAGCGGGCTGGTTCCGGTCGCCTACGCGGCGACCAGCGCGGTGCCGCAGGGCACTTGGGTGGTGGCCAACGGCGCGACCACGCGCACGGTGCGGCGGCTGTTAGCGGGAATCGTCAGCGCGAAGATCCGCGAGATCCCGGCGTCCGGCGGTGCCGCGCTGGGGGTGATCCTGAACCCGAAATCGAAATTGCTGGAACTCGATGCGGTGAATGAAAAGAGCGGCGCAAAGGAAGCGGGTTTGCAAAAGGGGGATGTGATTTTATCGATCGAAGGCAAGAAGATGAAGAAGATCGACGAGATCGGGGAAATTCTCAAGGACCGCAAGGCAGGCAGCACGGTGAAGGTGACTTACCGCCGGAACGAGGTGGAAACCACGGTGGAAGTCAGGCTGGCGGCGCGCGGTGAAATGTTCACCGACCAGATGAACCGCAACGACCAGATGAGCGGGGAGTTTTCACCCCACCGCAGCGGATTTCCCCGAGTGATGCAGCACGACATCCTCGGCAGCAGGACGGTGGAGGGCGGGCCGTTGCTCGATCTCGACGGGCGCTGCATCGGCATGAATATCGCGCGGGCGAACCGTGCGGAGAGTTTCGCGATCCCGGTGGAGGATCTCAAGGAGCTGGCCGCGCGCTTGCTGAAGCAGGCGGGAAATTGATTTGGCTGAAAATCCAAGACCGCCGCTACCGCCCACCCAGCCGGTAGCCGATGGCGCGGACGGTCTGGATGACGACGGGATTGGCCGGGTCCGGCTCTATTTTTTTCCGCAGAAGCAGGATGTGCTGATCCAGCGTCCGTCAGTTGCTCGTGCTGGAGCGCCGCTGCCATGGCCAGCGGGAGGGAAAAATCCTCAAAGTCAAAAATCACGACATCGCAAAATTCACCGGGCCGTCTGGCGGAATCCCCAATCCCGTCCTGACTAGCGCTTGTCCTCGCGATGACGTTTGAAAATCGCCAGCGTCCGCTCGCGCTCGGTCTTGTGATCGACGCAGGGCAGGGGATAATCTGGGGCGATGGGGCGACCGTCTTTCGGCGGTTCGAGGAAGCGTGATGGATGGATTTTCGCGAGGTCTGGCATCCAGCGCTTGATATAAATACCCTCGGGATCGTATCTGGCGGTTTGCGACCACGGGTTTTGGATCCGGAAATACGGTGCCGCATCCGCCCCGGTGCCTGCGGACCATTGCCAGCCGCCGTTGTTCGAGGCTATTTCCCCGTCCACGAGGTTTTGCATGAACCAAGATTCGCCCAGTTTCCAGTCGATGTGCAGATCCTTGGTCAGGAACATCGCGGTGATCATTCGCACCCGGTTGTGCATGAATCCGGTGGCGAGCAACTCACGCATGCCGGCATCGACGATGGGAAATCCGGTGCGACCCGCTTTCCAGGCTTCGAATTTCTCGCCGGGCTCGTCCCACGGCAGGCCGCGCCAGTCGGCGTTGAATTCTTCATCCAGCACATTCGGGAAATGGTGGAGGATCGCGAAATAGAACTCCCGCCACGCCAGTTCCTTGATGAAGACATCGATGCCGGCCTTTCCCGCCAAATCGGCGGAAGCGCGGGCTTTCATGGCTTCCGCATAGACGGTGCGGATGGAAACGAGGCCGAATCTCAGATCCTGGGAAATCCGCGAGGTGCCGTCGGCACTTGGAAAATCGCGTTTTGCCGCATAGTCCTGGATTTTTCCGGAAATCGCCTCGTTCAAGCGCCTGCGGGCCGCCTGTTCGCCGGGATCGACGATGTGGGTGGCGGGGATTTCCAAGCCCCAGACCTTGACGGTCGGCAGCGGCAGTGACGCGAGATACGCCGGAGTCCGCAGCGCCAGTGGTTTCGCGAACGGCGTGGGCTTGGGCCGGTCGAGCCAATTCCGGCTGTAGGGCGTGTAAACCCGGTAGGGCAGGGCGCTTTGGGTCAAGACCTCGTCCGGACCATGCAAGGCGGCATCCGCGTGCGCATGACATTCGATCCCAAGCTCCGCGCAAAGTTCGCGAACCGCCCTTTCCACGGATTTCCCGAACGGATCGGGGTCGGCGTTGAAGTGGATGGCGACGGCGCGACACTCCAGAGCCAGTTTCCGCAGTTCGGCGACCGCCTGCCCCTGGCGGATGATCAGGCGGCCCTCAAGCGTCGCGAGATTTCCGGCCAAAGATTCCAGAGCGCCGCACAAAAAATATTGGCGATTGGGACCGGTCCATGAATGGCTGCCGCTCCAATCGCCAAGAATATAAACAGGGACAACGGGAATTCCGAGTTTCGCCGCGCGGCACAACGCCGGGTTATCCGCGATTCGCAGATCGCGGCGAAACCAATGAATGATGGAAGCTTTCTCGTCCGGCATGACCGAACTTGTCGCGCTGGGGTTTCCGCGCAACCTTGGAAAGCTTCCTCATTCCGGAATTTCCTCAGAACGCCTCGGCGAGCAGCTTTTCGGCCTTTTTGATCGTGGCCGGAGTCAACTTGCCATCGACGCGCTTGGAACCCTCGATCACAGCTTTCACTTCGACGAGGACCTTTTCAGCAGCCGCCAGCGATTTTTTTCCACCGCCGAATTTCTTGTCAGGGAAATACTTGGTGAATGTCGTGCCAGCGCGGCTGATGCATAAGCGCCAGCCTTCAAAGGCTGCGCTTTCGTAGGTGAATCGGGTCAGGTTTCTTTTTGATTTCATATTGATATGGTGGATTGCTCGGGAACAATGCACCTGTTCTGATAGAAATCTAGCGATTTTTTCGAAAATAGTGCCGAAATGGTAACTTTTTGCCGGAAATGCCCGAAAAAAATGCTTTGCAAGCCGCCCGCCCCGACATTTAGTCACGCCCCCGCGGGCAATCGCACCATGCCGTCGGTCCTCTCGGTCGCTTCATCACAGAAGCTTCCGGCCCGCAAGAGGGTAACCCGGCAACCAAAAATAACATGTCAGCAGTCAAACTCGCTCGTTTCGAGCTCCCTAACCGCCTCGTCCGCAACGAGGACACCGCCACCGATACCTACGCCCAATTCACCGCCGAGCCATTCGAGCGGGGATACGGCCACACCATCGGCAACTCGCTCCGCCGCGTGCTCCTCTCTTCGTTAGAAGGCGCGTCTATCACCTCCGTCCGCATCGCGGGCGTGCAGCATGAATTCTCCAGCCTCCCGGGCGTGGTGGAAGATGTCACCGACATCGTCCTCAACCTGAAGAAGGTGAAATTCTCCCACAATGAAAAGGATCCGCGCATCCTCACCATTAAAGTGGAGAAAGAAGGCGTCGTCACCGCCGGTGACATCATGGCCGACCACATCTACGACATCGTCAACAAGGATCAGGTCATCTGCACCCTCGACAAGAAGGTGAAGTTCGACTGCGAATTCGAGGTCCGCGTCGGACGCGGCTTCTCCACCGGCGACGAAAACAAGCGCAAGGACCAACCGATTGGCGTTATCGCCATCGACTCGATCTTCTCGCCCGTCACCCGCGTGAAATACTCCGTGGAAACGACCCGGGTCGGCCAAATGACCGATTTCGACAAGCTGATCCTCGACATTTGGACCGACGGCCGCATCACCCCGCAGGACGCATTGCTGCAAGCCTCGGCCATCCTTCGTCACCACCTCGACGTGTTCGTCAATTACGACGAAAATGCCGTGGACTTCGAAGAAGCACCGGCCGAGTCCAGCGAAGAGAACGCCGCTCTCAAGAAGCTTCTCAACATGTCGGTCAACGAAATCGAACTCTCGGTTCGTGCCGCCAATTGCCTCAACAACGCGAACATCACCTCGGTGGGCCAACTCGCGATGAAATCGGAAGCAGAAATGCTCAAGTATCGCAACTTCGGCAAGAAGTCCCTCAACGAAATCAAGGACAAGCTCGTCGAGCTCGGCCTCGGTCTCGGGATGTCCTTCGAATCCTCGTTGCTCTCCGGCCCTGCCGCAGCCTCACGCGGACCGCGCCTCGGTGCGGAAGATGAAGCGCCAGTCGGCCTTGCCGATTTGATCGCCCAGAACCTCGACGACTAACACATTTACATAGAAACGGAAGCAACCGATGAGACATCGCAGCAAAACAGTTAAGCTCAAACGCAACGCCCCGCAACGCCGGGCATTGCTCTCCGGCCTCGCATGCAACTTGATTGAGCATGGCCGCATCAAGACCACATTCGGCAAGGCCAAGGCTCTTCGCCCGGTCGCGGAAAAGTTGATCACCCTCGCCAAGCGCGACGATCTCCATTCCCGCCGCCTCGCCATCGCCTTCCTTCGCCAGAAGGAAATCGTCCAGAAACTTTTCTCCGAAACGGCTCCCGCTTCGAAGGATCGCCAGGGCGGTTACTGCCGCATCACCAAGCTCGGCGCCCGCATGAGCGACTCCGCACCGATGGCAATCATCGAGTGGGTTGACCGCGTCGTCGCAGCCGATGAGGCTCCTGCCGAAGAAGTCGTCGCCAAGGAAGTCGTCGAAACTCCCGCACCGAAGAAAAAGGTCGCGAAGAAGGCGGCTGAAGAGGTCGTCGAAGTGGCCGGAGAGTAATCTTCTGCTAGGAAAAATTCCTGAAGCTGCCTGGACGAAAGTGCAGGCGGCTTTTTCGTTAGGTTGCGAATGGCTTTCGTCAACGAGACGGCCTCGCGGCCACCCAGGTCGTCATTCTCACCTGCTGAGTATCTGTGGGGCTTCCTTCGCGCCACGTTTCCTTCACCCCACCCGCACCTGGCCGTTCATGAGCATCAGCAGCAGCCAGTCGCGGAGGGCGGTGAGTTCTTGGTTTTGGCGTTTGAGGTTGTCCTGGTGGGCAAAGATCGGCTTCATCAGATCGGAGAACTCGGTCAGATTTCGACTTCAGTGATGGGGTGGATTGAATGGCGCGGCCTCCTTTTGATTGATTTTTTGGCTTTGAAAACTGGCCGAAGAATAACGAAGCCGCCAAGGAGGCCTTCGCAGAAATGCATGGACTCAAGTAATGCCATTTTCCACCTGTCGGGGTCGGAGCAAAACTAGACAGAGACGGTTCCAAACTGGATTTCATCCGCTGAGCACGTCTTGGTTCTCGCCCTGCAGGTGGAGGCGGGAAGGTCCGGGGAGCGTTTGCAGGATACGGCTCTGCCGGAGGGCAACCGGAGCGGCAGACGTTGCCAAAGGGGCTTGTGGCAGACACTAGGGAAATGGTCAGGCGCATGCGTTGCGCGAAGGAACTTGCTTGGCGGAGTTGCCCAATCTTGTCGGCAAGCCACACGGGTGGCCCGGCGTTGGAACGATGGGCAACGCGGGTCTTGTAGGGCAACACGGGGGAGTCGGTGGCGGGTGCCGGTTTCCAGGTGAGCTGCCAACCGAGTGCCACGGCACTCATGAAGCCCAGAGCCGCGATGATGTGGGGCGGCGCTAAATGAGAACGCGGGTTCATCGTTTTCCTCCTTCCCGTAGTCGGGCTTTGCGGTCGTCCGGGATCTTGGCGGCATCCAACCATTCCAGTGCGGCGGCCGGATCGAAGCGTCGCCATTCCCCGAAAACACGGGTCGTGGGATTGTCCGGGGAATCGCCGAGTGAAATCGCCCAATCGAGCGCCTCGGGGTATTGTTGTTGATCGGCGAGATGATTCACCAGCGCCCGCGCCCCGGGTTCGCGGATGTGCGGATGTGCGGTTCGGTCTGGGAGTTCAGCCACTTGGCATAGGTTGCGGGAGCTTGGCCTGCCCAGACATTGGACAAAATCGCGCAGGTTTTAGGGTCTAGCAGATCGGGATCGCGGGCGAGGAAGGATTCCATCAATGCTTCGGGCTGCTGGAGGCACACGCCGCCGAAGAAATGATAGACCTGGACCATGCTGTCAATTCCCCAGGCGGCAGGGTGTCCGCGATCCGTTCGAACTCGCCGTATTGGGAAGCCTTCACATGATACAAGAACATCTCCAGCGCGTCGTAACTATAATGGTTGTCAGGGTTGCTTTCGTTCATCAGGAGCCAGCCCTGAAATGGATCGCTGTCGGCGAGCAAGGAGCGCAGTGCGGAGTTCAATTCGCGGTTCTGCCACTTTTCCGCGAGTCTAACTGTCCGCACCGTCACCGGATAGGTGGGGTCCCGGTAACCGAGAGCGGAAATGGCGGCTTCTTGGCCACGGGCGGGAACCTGGTCGAAATGAGCAAGCATCCAAGCAGGGTGGAATTCACCGATCGCACTACCGACGGCATGACTCATGCCCCCTCCGGCAGCCGCATCGGCGGCTAGGGCAGCCGCGAGATCGTGACTGGCCTAGGCTCTCCAGACCTCAAAACGATCCTCATCGTTGGCGGTGGCAGGCGGCGGGCCATCCATCGTTAGACGGGATTCGCCTCGGGGATGGTTTCCGAAATCCGCATGAGGTCGGGTTTGGAAAACCCGTTTCCCGCCGATGCCGCAAGCCAGTCCCATCGCGGCGAGCATGGATAGGGAAAATGGTCGTGGAAGTTTCACCCGGATTGAATTGGCGATGATTAGTCTGAAACGGGTCCTAAGGGCAATGCATTTCCCGCAGTGAATCTTCCCGGTTTCTAAAAATTCACGTTGATTCTCCACCCCATCGCCCGTGAGAGTCGCGCCGCCATGCTCGATATCCGCGTCATCCGCGACAACCCCGCCGCCGTTCAGGAACGTCTCAAACTCCGTGGAGGAGACCACTGGAAGTTAGTTGACGATGTTCTCGCCTGCGACGAAATCCGCCGCGCCGCCGAGACCGACAAACAACAGCTCCAGAATTCCCGAAAAACCATTTCCAAGCAGATCGGCATGCTCAAGGCCCAGGGCGAGGACACCTCCGCTATCGAGGCCGAGGTCCGCCACATCAACGAGCAAATCGCCATCTTCGACGGGAAGGCCGAGGACGCCTCCGCCGAGCAAAACCAGCTCCTGCTCAACATCCCGAATCTCACGCACGAAGCCTGCCCCGTCGGCACCGACGAAGCGGCCAACCCGGTCGTCCGCGAGTGGGGGAGCAAGCCCGAGCTAACCGATCCGAAGGACCACGTCGCACTCGCGCTCAAGCACTGCCTGATCAACTGGGACGACGGCATCCGCACCGCCGGCTCGGGTTTCGTCGTCTATCGGGGAAAAGGTGCCAAGCTCGAACGTGCGCTCATCAATTTCCTGTTGGATACCCAAACCGCCAACGGCTACGAGGAAGTGAACGTCCCGCACCTCGTCAAGCGCGAGTGCATGGAAGGCACCGGCCAGCTTCCAAAATTCGAGGATGATATGTATGGCACCGACGCCGATGAAGCCGGCATCAACAGCCTCTTCCTCGCGCCCACCGCCGAGGTTCCTGTCACCAATCTTTATCGAGACACGATTCTAGCCGAAGCTGATCTACCTATCAAAATGGTCGCCTACACCCCTTGTTTCCGCCGCGAGGCCGGCTCCGCCGGGCGCGACAATAAAGGCATCATCCGCATGCATCAGTTCGACAAGGTCGAGCTCGTCCAGATCGTCCACCCGGACCACGGCTTCGAAGTTCTCGAAGATTTAACCGCCCACGCCGAGTCGATCCTGCAAAAGCTCGGACTGCACTATCGCACCATCGAACTCTGCACCGGAGATATAGGTTTCTCCTCGGCAAAAACCTACGACATCGAAGTCTGGGCACCCGGCCACGGCAAGTATCTCGAAGTCTCAAGCTGTTCGTGCTTCGGCGACTATCAGGCACGCCGCATGAAACTCCGCTTTAAGGACGCCGAAGGCAAAAACCGAATTCCCTACACCCTCAACGGCTCGGGCACCGCGCTGCCCCGGCTATACGTCGCGCTGCTAGAACAATACCAGCAGCCGGACGGCTCCATCCGCATCCCGGATGCGCTCGTCCCCTACTTCGGCTCTGCCGAAATCCAGTAAGGGGAAGGGACATTCTTGTCCCTTCTTTTTGCGCAGAAAGTTGAGGTAACGACAAGAATCCCAAAACTGGAAACCCATTCCCCTGTTTACCCACTCCGCCGGGACGACCTGTCTGGTCTATGACACCCAGATGAATGGCTCCCAGGAATGGTGGCTGGCCCGGCTGTGCAAAGCGGTGGGACTGATTGATACGACCATCAATCTTCCACCGGATGGTTCTGAGAAGGATCGGGCCCAGCGGAAGCTGCCTCTGCCGACATCAGAACATTGTTGACATCTCCAGCCCCGCACAAGTCACTTGCAAAAATCCCCACCTGTCGCCACAAAGCGCGACGGATGAATCTCCTCGGAAAAGCCGCCCTTGAATTGCTGACCTCGTTCTGGGTCCTCCAATCTGCGGTCGCGCTGATCAAGACCCGCAATGCGCGGCGCTTGTTCACCGATCACCAGCGCAGGCTCGACGGTGACGTGAAACCACACGAACCGCGGCGCGTCGCCCTGATCATCGCGGTGAAGGGCGTTTCGGAAAACTTCGAGCCGTTCATGGAGTTCGCGCTCGGCCAGGACTACCCGGACTATCATGTGCTCTTTGTCACCGAGTCGGAAAACGATCCCGCCCACGCCGCGATCCGGCGGCGTCTCGGCGATGGCAGCCGCGCCCGCCTGATCGTCGCGGGAAATGCGCGGCACACCGGCCAGAAAGTTCACAACCAGCTCGCCGCTTTCAAACAGTTGGAACCCACCGACCGGATCATCGCCTTTGCCGACGGCGATCTCTTCGGCCGCACAAACTCGCTCACCTGCCTCGCCCTGCCGCTCAATTTGTCGCAGGCCGATTTCACCACCGGCTACCGCTGGTTCATCCCGGCGGACCAGACGTTGCCGAACCGGATCGTCTCGCTCATCGGCACCGCCATCGAGCCGCTCATCGGCCCTAACTGGCGGATGTGCCTGTGGGGCGGATCGATGGCCATGACCCGCGAGGTCTTCGACGAGCTGGAGATCCCGAACAACCTCGATGGCAGCATCAACGACGACGCCCGCATCAGCCAGCTCGCTCGGCAGGCGGGTAAGCGGATGCGCTACGTCCGCACTGTGGCCGCGCCCTCGCCGGTCGATTTCAACTGGTCGTCCTTGTTTGAATTCGGTCGCCGCCAGTATTTCCAACTCCGCATCTATCAGCCATCGCTGTGGTGGATGGCGCTCATGATCCCGACACTCTATCTGGCAGGATTCCTTACCTGCCTCACCCGCCTCGCGCAGGGAAATCTGCTGATGCTCGTGCCCATCGCGGCGGCCATCGTGCTCAATCTTGCCCGCACCCAGGTCCGGCGGAGCTACCTGCAAGCGCGTTTCAACGACGGTGAAGCCGCTACCCTTGATGATGCCGTTAGAAATAGTTGGTGGCTAGATCCGCTCATCAACCTCGTCCACCTGCTCATCATCCTCAGCTCCGCCTGCGGCCGGCAAATCGTCTGGGCCGGCATTCGCTACCGTGTCACTGGGCCGCAAAAGACGGAGATTTTGGAGTAGGGGGAAGGGACACTTCGCCGCTTCCACCGGCGCTTCCTCGCGCTCGCCGTGGATCTGGCGCAGCACGCTGACCAGGCCTTGGTCGTGGATGAGCTTTTCCTTGGCGGTGAGCGGCTCGCCGCTGCGGAGCTTTTCGAGCACGTTGTAAATGCCGGTGAGCGTGAGGCCGGGATGTTGCTGCTCCTGCTGGCGCTTGCGGATTGATTAAAACTTCTCTTTGTCGCCAGTGCGTATTCGCACTATTTATTCTCGGGAGATGATTCCTCCTCCCCGCGCCGCATCAGCCTCGATTCGACGAATGATCGTGGAATGCCTGCGGAATCCGAGGCGGCGTTTCATCCATCGCGACAACTTCCGCTTCCTCCATTCCGTGGATCTCAGGGATGACGAACTCATCAGCGACTTGATTCAAGATCTTGAAACCTACGAATTATTCCACAAGCCCAACACCAGTCCCCAAAAATACCAGTTCGTGATGGGATATGGATGACGACCAACTTCTCATCCACATCACCCTTTCTCCAGACAGCACAGATCCTCCGCGAGTTAAAATCTCAGTTCATCGTCACAATATTTCCGGCCCGCCACTGCCGCTGATTCCAATCTCCAAACAACCATGAAAACCAAAACGCACACTCCCAAAAGTCATCCCTGCTTCGAATGCGAGGGCGGGATTTTGCTGCCCATCTGCGAGCCCTTCACCACCCGCACCTCCGAGGGCTTGGAAATCACCGTGCCGGACGTGGCCATGGAACGCTGCAACACTTGCGGCGATACTGTGCTGTCCGGGGAAGCGACCGCCTACGTCAATGACTACCTCGACCGCGCCACCAGCCGTCTTTCCCGCGGGGAACTCCAAGCTTTCCTCGATCAGTACGGACTCACCCAGCGCGAAGCGGAACAAATCCTTGGCCTTGGCGAGAAAATGATCGGTCGCTGGCTCAAGGGGCCATTCCAAGTCTCCGCATCTATCAGCAATTACATCCGCGTGCTGGTGGCAGATCCCGGGGCGTTTGAGATTCTTAAGGAGCGTAAGTGGGCTGCGGGTCGGACGAAGATTGCGAGCTGATTTCCGCGCTTAACGGACTGATCGGGGCCGTCTAAAAATAATCAGAAATTTTCCGAGCCTTGCCCTCCATTTGTCCCACCCCTGGGGCTAATGTTCTCCCCAACAACCACTCAAACCATGACCCGTCGCACCTTGCTTGAAGCGCTAAGCGCTCTCTTCATCCCAGCTCCCGCCTTCGCTGCGGCTGGCCCCGGCTCGTTCCCCGCCAAGACTTCGCCGGATGATTCTGACTGCGTGGATCGCTCTATGCCTCCGTCCAGTCTCGACGCATGGTTGCGACTCCCCATGCAGCCGTTGCTTGCCGCCGCCGATGTTCCGCCAGCCTGCCGCGACGCATCCGCGTGGGTCTTCGAATCCCTGTCAGTCGGAGCGGCTTTGTCTTTCATCTACGAGGGCGGCAGCGAACCGGGAACCCGCCGCCGCGCGATCCCCGTCCTGCTCTTTCAGAAAATCGACCCCGACTTCCCCGAGCAGGCCCTCTTCGACAAACCGGTCTATCTCTTCGCCTTTTGCCAGACTCGTAACGCCCCGCGAATCTTCCGTCTGGATCGCATGAGCCTTGGACATCGGGCATCCGTTGCCATTTGACCCGTTCTCCATCACAGCTAACTACATCCAAACATTTTCAAGATGGACGCGTTCGCAAACATGAAGCTGGCGGCAGGCTACGGCGTCCGCTCGGTTCCGAACTTGTTGTTTTTCAAGAACGGCGAGGTCAAGGACCAGTTCATCGGCGCAAATATCACCAAGGATCAATTGCGGGCGAAGCTGGAGACGCTAATGTGAAGATGAACGACCAAGCTAGGGGGGCAGCCAGCGTCACCTGTCGAAGAAACTCCGCTTGCCAGGTGGCATTCTCACCGGAATGCAGTCCACCGGGATAATGGTCCCTGATTCCGTGACAAACACGTTGGCCGGTCTCATGTCGAACACCACCGAGTCATCGCGGACGAATGCGTAGGAATCCTCATATCCGATTCCGTGGTTGTGGCGCAGTTTTGTGAATCCGAGTTCATCCACCATCAGCCGGACGATTTCCTCCCATCGGGCACCTCGGCCTTCCACGATTTGCTGCCTGGTGACAATCCTCCGTCCTGCGGCGTCGCCTCCTAATCCTACAAACCGAATGCTGTCTGCGAATAATTCATTCTGGAGACGCAATCGTTCGAGGTAATCCAACGGGGTTGCAGCCGCCATTCGGGGAGTTCCGAGATCGAAATCAACAACATAGGCGGCCTTCGATGGCTTGGTGAACTTCAGGATCGTTCCGGTGGCGGGGTCATGCAGCACGTCATGCTCCGCGCCTCCCTTCATTCCCGGCTGCAATCCATGGTAAAGACAGCCTAGTTTTTCGGCTTCGCTTTCGAATAGTCCGAAGTGCCTTTCGATGGAATCGGAATCAACTCCGTCCCCATCGAGCTCTCCATTTGCCGATAAAACTCCGCAGAGGTCATGGATGACGGCTTCGAGCGAGCGGTCCTGATCCGGCTCAGGTAGCTTGCCGTCTTCGGGTTCTTGGTTTCGGTGGTGCTCATTGGACAACGACGGGAATTTGCCACTTGCGGGGAATGATTGCAAGGGAGGAGTGGAATGTGCTGAATGCCGTCCTTGGCGGACTGATCAGGGTCTTCTGAAAATAATCAGAAATTTCCAGAGCATTACCCTCCATTTGTCCCACCCTGGGTGCTATCATTTTACCATGACCCAGCAGATTTCCGATGTTGTCCGCTACGAGGGAGCTGAATACGATCTGCTCCCGGCGGAGCCTTGGCCTTTCGATCCCTCGCGGAATGGGCTGCATCCGGTTCCTATAAATACTGCGTGCCACGCGGGCTTCTTCTGTGAATATGCGGTTCGCTCCGGCTTGTTTGTTCTGGAGACATTGGCCATTGGCTGGGGAAAGCGCCGTCCGCCGCCGTTCAATGGCCGCCGGGCGGTGAAGGACAAGGAGGGCGGCTATCACGTCTATTCCGGCCTCGATCTGCATCTGCGCTACACCGGCTCCATCACGGTTGGAAAGGGAAGGTTGTGGCCTTTCATCAGCTACTGGAGGTCCGATGCCCCGCCTTATCAAATGGTGCTGAAGCTGGACTTCTCGAAGGGGCGACTGACTTCTATCACGGACATCTCCAATCTGCTGGAAATCTTGAAATTGAAGGATGAGGATAAATACGAGGATGAGTGAAAATGAAATATACTTACTTCATCGAATGGGCTGGCAGAATCCTCTTCAGCCGGGATAGTGTCACCGCGCGGGCATCCCATGCCCGGACTCACAGCCACCCGTGCGCTACACGCCCAAGGGGAGGAAGATAAGCGAAAGCTGGTAGAGGTTCACCCATAAAAGCCATGACTGATTGCTTTCAGGCGATGATCGGGCGGATTCTTGAAAGTGCGTCCTCCTGCTCTTCCCGAGCCGCGGCGAGGTCATGCATGTGCTGGAGGTTGAGCCAGTATTCCGGGGGCGTGGCGAAGTATTTTCCCAGCCGCAACGCGGTGGTGGCGGTGATGCCTTGGCGACCTTTGATGATGGCGGTCACGCGGCTGTGGGGGATTTCCAAATCCTGTCCAAGCCGGTATTGGCTGATCCCGTAATCTGCGAGTGCTTCTTTGAGCGTCTCGCCGGGATGCGGGTTGTGGAGTGGTGTGGTGGTTTTCATGGTGGTCTCAGTGGTAATCCTCAATGCGGACGTTTTCGGGGCCTTGCGATCCCCAGTGGAAGGTGATGCGCCATTGATCGTTGATGCGGATGGCGTGGTTGTCTTTTCGGTCGCCTAGCAGTGGATGAAGCCGGTTGGATGGAGGAAAGCGGAGGGTTTCGAGAGTGGGTGCGGCGGCAAGTTCGCGGAGCTTCCGCAAGGCTCGGTCCTGAATCTCCGATGGCAGCTTGCGGGAGCGTTCGCGGTTCCAGATTTTCTCGGTTTCTTTGTCGGAGAAGCTCTGGATCACGAGGAAATCTGGCGCTATTTCATATTTTCGTCAATAGTGGAGTTTTTCGAGTTCACAACTGCCACAGCCCCTTCAACGTCTCCAAAATCCCCTCGATCTGCTCGGTGCGTTTCTTGTTCTTGCGGCCGAAGAGCGCGGAGAGGGATTCGGCATCATCAGGAGTTACGACACTCTTGTCGTAACCGCCGATGAGCTTGCGGAGGATGGCGACTTGATCTGGCAGGCGGTCGGGCCACTGGAAAGACGAAGAGGGATTGTCGATTGATGATTGGGGATTTTGGATTTTTGATTGGAAGAGTCTGAATCGGTCCCAGCGAGGGTGGTTTGAACGGGTTGGGGCGCGGCGGCTGTTGGATTCTGATACTCCGGGCGGAGATAGCGGATGAGGCCGCGCTTTTCCTCGGCGGCGCGCTCGTGGTTGAGGGCGACGAGGCGGGTGAGGAGTTCTTCTTCGAAGGGGTCTTGCCTGTGAGTCTCTGGGGAAGAAACAGGCGAGACGCCTGTGCCCCTTTTGAAGAAGAACTCCTCACCCGCCTCGTCGCCCTCAACCACGAACGGGCCGCGGAGGAGAAGAAAGGCCTGATCCGCTGGTTGCGTCCGGAGTATCAGAATCCGAAGATCGACGGTCATAGACCGCCGCTACAAGGCGATCTCAGCGGCACGGAGACAGCTCCGCAATTGAAAGCCGAAAAACCAAAATCCGCCATCCCCTGGCCCGCAACGCTCGCAGCCCAAGTGACCGAGATCCAGAAGCTGCTCCCGGCCCATGGCGTGGACGCGGAAGCCATTTCGGGTTACTTTGGCAAGAAATCCCACAAGCGAACGCAGCAAGTGGCGGAGATTTTGGAAACCTTGCAGGGGCTTGGCAAGTTGTGAACGTCTAGCATGATTATCGCTTGAAGAGTTCTTTTGAACAGTGTATGGGTATTTAAATGGTGGACGTAAGTAACAAAGCTTTTGGAGGCAGCTGGTCCGACGAGAAGCTTGATGCCCTGAGATCCTATCTTCACGCATATACGACCGCCCTGAAGAAAACGTCCTTTAAATTGGCTTACATCGATGCTTTTGCTGGTGCAGGAACCCGCGAACTTCCTCCTGCATCCGAAGACGATCTTTTTGACGAGTCGCTAACCATCGATGACGCGAATTACCGTCATGGATCGCCCCTGATCGCACTGGAAAACGAACCAGAGTTTGATCATTTCATTTTCATCGAACGTGACGCTGAATCGATTGCAAAGCTACAGCAGGAAGTGACCATCAATTACCCCTTGAAAGCCGATCGCATCGATTTCAAGCAGGGAGATGCAAATGAGCTACTCCAGGAATTGACCGCCAAAAAATGGAACAATCGGCGCGCTGTCGCTTTTTTGGACCCATTTGCCCTCCATGTAACATGGGAGACGATCGAAAAAATCGCCCGGACCGAGGCAATCGACATGTGGCTTCTATTTCCTGCGATGGCGGTCAATCGAATGCTGCCTAGAACCGGGGAAGTTCCTCCATCCTGGGCCTCAAAGCTGACAGCGTCATTTGGAAGCGAGGATTGGCGCCATTTCTTCTACCAGAAGCAAGCGGCTGACCTCTTCGGCGAAGAGCAAGTTTCCAAAGTGCCAAAGGTATTCGAAAAACTGAGTGAGTTCATCACTATCAGACTCAAGACTGTTTTTCCGGGAGTGAACTCGAAGCCAATGATCCTCAGAAATTCTACTGGCGCTCCTCTTTTCCTGCTCTGTTTCGCGTGCGGAAATCCTAAGGGAGCAAAAATCGCTCTCAACATCGCGGAATTCATCATCAACAAGAAAAATCATGGCAACTAGCTCCATCGAATGGACCGAACTCACTTGGAATCCTACCACGGGTTGCGACAAGGTTTCCGCTGGCTGTAAATTCTGTTACGCGGAGATCATGTCGCGACGTTTGCAGGCGATGGGGGTCGAGAAATATGCGGACGGCTTCAAGATTCGGCAGCACGAGGCCGCGCTTGCGATTCCCTACGGCTGGAAGAAGCCCGCGATGGTTTTCGTGAACTCCATGAGCGATCTGTTTCACAAAGACATGCCGTTGGAGTTCATTCAGAAGGTTTTTAAGGTCATGAATGAGTGTCCTCATTTGATTTTCCAAGTGCTGACCAAGCGTGGCGAGCGTCTCGAAGAGGTTTGGAAGGATCTGAAATGGACAGAAAACATCTGGATGGGCGTGAGTGTGGAAAATGAGTTGGTCGCACATCGAATCGACAGCCTGCGCCAAGTTCCTGCTGCCGTAAGGTTCCTTTCCTGCGAGCCGCTGATCGGCCCCTTGCCTAAGCTCAATCTGAAGGGAATTGACTGGGTGATCGTGGGGGGGGAAAGCGGAATTCATCCCCGTCCGATGCAACCGGAATGGGCCGTGGAGATCCGTGACCAATGTGAGAAATACGACGTCGCTTTCTTTTTCAAGCAATGGGGTGGCCGCAACAAGAAGGCGGCAGGCCGGGAACTTGAAGGGGTTCATCACAACACATTCCCAAAGCCAAAAAAGCGGAAGCCGGCAAAGCATTCAGCCTGATCTGTAAACAAAACATAAGCGGCCACCCAGTGAAGGGTTGCCGCTTATGCCTTACACGACGCGTGAGATTCTCCCGAGCCTCCGCGTTTCGATTTGAAATCGGTGAGGAGGATGGACGCCTACGTCCATCCAGATTGATGGGACGTAGGCGTCCCATCTCCTCAGGGGGATGAAGAGACGACAAGAGTGTCGTCGCTCCTTAACTCTTCCTCTTCGCTATCAACCATCAACTCTCAACTTCTCTCACAGCTTAAGCAGCTTCGTCACCCGTCCCGTCTTATTCCAATCCTGCACGTAAAGGTTGCCCGTCTTGTCGAAGCTTACGCCGTGGGGTGCGGTGAAAATGCCGAGCCTGAGCTGGTCCGCCGGGACGCCGAAATTCGCCCATTGGGCTTTGTCCGGATTGTCGCCAAGAAAGGAAACGGGGGTGCCGCTCTTGTCTAGGATCGTCACCCGCGCCTCAAGCTCGGCCACCGCCATGTTGTCGCCGAAGAAGCTCACGGAACAGGGCCGGCGGAGATTGCTGGCGTAAACGCCGATCCAATTTCCCTCAAGATCGAGATGCACCAGCCGGCGCTTCTCACGGTCCACCACCAGCAGGCGCGGCTCTCCGAAACGCGTGTCGATGGCCAGGCCGTGCGGCGTGTCGAACTGCTTTTCATCGGGACCCTTGCCGCCGAACGATTTGAGGATTTTCCCTGTCGCGTCGAATTTATGAATCATGTTGGAGCCATAGCCCATCGAAACAAAGATCGCCTGATCGGGAGCCACGGTCACGCCGGTAACTCCACCCCATCCACCGGGAACTTCACCGGTTGTGGCATTCGGAATTTCTAACAGAAGCTTGCCCTCGACGTCGATCTTGCAAACCCGCTGCGGCGGCGTGTTGCCATTCAACTGCGCGCCATAGATCACCGGCTGGCCATTCTCGCGGCGGATCGCCATGGCATGAAAACCCCGGCACTCCGGCGCAATCGTTTTCACGAATTTCCCATCAGGTTGATAGACGATGATCGCCAGCTCGGAATCCGTCGAAACATAGATCAGCCCGGTCTCGTCATCGATCACCACACCGCCATGCGTGGGTCCGATGATTTTACCGTCAGGCAGTTCGCCCCAATGCGGCACGGCTTGGTAGGACCAGGCACCATTGCCCGTTCTAACAGGCAGGCCCGGATCGTTGCCCGGCGGCGTGCCTGGATCAGGATGGGCGAAGGCGAGCGGAGCTATCAACCAAAGCAGGAGGGTGCGCATAAGCTCCAGTGGTAGTGCACCGCGCCGAAAGATCAAGCGATGCGCGCGGGATCGCTTGTGGCTTGCGTCGTTAATGGGGCAGGGAAGGGGGCCTTTTAGCGCCATTGATTGCGTAATGGCCATTAGAGAAGGGGTGATTCGGGTGGCAACGGAAAAACCCGGAGCTTCTCTTTTTTAATCTCTCCTTGGATAAGTAGATTGATGAAATTGACGGAAGCGGTCTGCCGTGATGACCCGAAAAGTTACCTAAAACATTGATATTTAGAGTATTTATTGCTGCCGAAAATTTTCCTTGGCAATCCCCCAATTTAATCCCTACCTATTTGAAGACATTAGCGAATGCACCTATCGAAAAAAGCTGAATACGCCCTGCGTGCCACGATCCATCTGGGCATGGCTGCCGAAGTGGGACGGCCGACGGTTTCCGGCGCGGAACTGGCCGAGGCCAACCGCCTGCCCTTGAAATTTGTAGAGCGTATTCTCCAGGAGCTTCGCGAGGCAGGCTTCGTCGAGACGCAGCGCGGCAAGTTCGGCGGCTACTCGCTGGCGAAACCCGCTTCGGAGATCGGCATTGGCCAACTCGTCCGTCTCATGGACGGACGCCTGGCTCCGATTTGCTGCGCCAGCGAAAACGCTTATCAGCCTTGCACCTGCCCCGACGAAGATCACTGCGGCCTGCGGATGATCATGATCGATGTCCGCAACGCGATCGCCGCCATCATGGACCGCTACACGGTCGCGCAGGTCGTCGAGGTGACGCTGCGGAAAATGCGCCGCGATGGCGTGGTGCCTCCTTTTGCCACCGCCGAGAGTTTCGCCCACGCCGGAACCGCCAAGCGCAAGGCGGATCCTGCCGATGGCTTCCTCGCCGGTTTGTCCCAACTTGCAACAATCACCCTGGATCCCGATGACTCAGACTCCCACTAGCAGCTCCATGCCCGGCGGTTCTCAAACCGAATGGCTGGACATTGTTCGCCAAAATGTTTCGAACCTCCGTTTTGGTTCGGTGCAAATCACGGTCCACGACGGCCGTGTCACGCAGGTCGAAAGCGTTGAGAAGACGCGTTTCCTGGCACCCCGCGATGCTTCGAAAAGCGACCAAGGCTAGAGTCTGGATTTGGTTATCGGTCAACCGTTATCAGGCAAGAATTCTTCCCTAATAACCTATAACTATTAACCAATAACTTTTTCTCCCCAAACCGCCCACCGCACAAACGGGGGCCATTTAACAACCCCTGCGAAAGCTCACCGGAACACCGGACGCGGACGCTCCGCAGACAACCATGAAAACAACAGCACCATACCCACGACACAACACTACAAAACTGTTAGATAAACCGCGTTCCTTCGCCAAACGGCTTGGCTCCGGCACTGCCGCCGCCTTCGCCCTGTTGCCAATACCCGCAACCGCCGGCCCGGACGCCGTCGCCGAAACAAAGACAACTAGCAGCGAAACGAATGCCTTCGATAAAATCTGGGGACTCGCCACGCTCTATAAGAATGACAGCAATCCGATCCTCGAGGAGTTCAAGCTGCGCGGGCGATACCAAGGACAATTCTATGACGTGGAGTCCGACCAGGCCCATGACAACAACTGGGAAGACCGCCGCTCGCGCTTCGGCTTCGATGCCAAGTTGTTCGATAAAAAACTGGAAGCCCGTTTCGACTTCCAAAGCAATGATGAGTTCCGGGACCTATATGATGGCCTCGTTGACGCTTATCTCCGCTGGAAGCCGACCAAGACGTTCAGCGTCACGCTCGGCAAAACCAAGCCGCTCATCGCGCAATACGATTTCCTGGAATCGACCAACGCCCAGCCGACCTTCGAGCGTTCGCAGATTTTCAACCAACTCGGCATCAACCGCGCCACCGCGTTGACCGTAGAGGGATCGATCGATGATTTCTCCTATCGTGCGGGTGTTTATCTCAATGCCACGCCCACCACGACCGGCGGCACCGGCTCCTGGGGCGATGGCGAGTTCGTCGACCACGACGGCGGCAAATCCATTTCGCTCGGCGTTGGCTATGATTTCAAGAGCCAGCTTGGCGTCGACAAGGCCGACTTCAAGCTCGACTGGCTTCACAGCGACATCGAGCCGGGCGACCTCGTGCTCAATCGTTATGACGATATCATTTCCACGACGTTCTGGGTGAAGGAAGGCCCCGCGGCGGTGGTGTTGGAAGCATTCCTTGGCACCAGCGACATCGCGGGCACCAGCGATGTGTTCGGATTCTATATCGAACCCACCTACGACATCATCCCGAAGAAGCTGCAGTTGGTCGGACGCTATACCTATTCGCAAAGCTCCGATCCCGGCGGACTGCGGGGTCAAAGCCGCTATGAGGGCCGCGCGCTGGCCACCGAAGGCCTCGGTGTCAAAGGTGATGAATACAACGCGTTCTACCTCGGCGCCCAGTATTTCATCTACGGCGACAAGCTCAAGCTGCTCGCGGGTGCCGAGTACTCGGTGCTCACCAACCAATCCAACGACGTTTACGACGGCATCACCTACCTGGCCGGCATCCGCCTGTCGTTCTAATATCCACCAATAACTTCTAACAAATAACGTCTAACCGATTTCATCATGAAATACCAAACTCTCTTCGCCGCTTCCGCCGCCTCGCTGATGCTGCTTGCTTCGTGCGGGAAAAAGATCCAGCACGCTGCCGCTGGCGCTCCCGCTTCGTACAAGCTCCTCAACGTTTCCTACGATCCCACCCGCAAATTTTATGTGGATGTGAACAAGGCATTCAAAAAGAAGTGGGAAGCTGAAAAAGGCGGCTCCGTGGAAATCGAGCAATCGCATGGCGGCTCCGGCAAGCAATCCCGCGCGGTTGCCGACGGCCTTGCGGCGGATGTCGTGACGCTGGCCCTTGCCGGTGACATTGACAGCCTTGCCAAAGGCGATGCGCCATTGTTGCCCGCGGATTGGCAAGCCAAGCTGCCTAACAACAGCGCGCCCTATACTTCGACGATCGTGTTCGTGGTGCGCAAAGGCAATCCGAAGGGCATCAAGGATTGGGGCGATTTGATCAAGGAGGGCAACCAGGTGATCACGCCAAACCCGAAAACCTCGGGTGGCGCGCGGTGGAACTATCTGGCGGCATGGGCATGGGCGTCCAAGCAAAATGGCGGCGATGAAGCCAAGGTGCTTGAATACATGACCCGTCTCTTCAAGAACGTGCCGGTTCTCGATACCGGTGCCCGTGGATCGACGACCACCTTTGCCCAGCGTGAGATCGGCGACGTCCTGCTGTCATGGGAGAACGAGGCCTATTTGATCGAAAAGGAATTCCCCGGCAAAACCGAGATTGTTTATCCATCGTTGAGCATTCTCGCGGAACCGCCGGTGGCAGTGGTGGAGAAAAACGCCGCGAAGCACGGAACCTCCGAGATTGCGAAGGCGTATCTGGAGTTCCTCTACACTGACGAAGCGCAGGAGTTGGCAGGTAAAAACTTCTATC
>JANMJJ010000132.1:0-20818 GCA_031371325.1 Akkermansiaceae bacterium
GAGAAAAGCAGATCCGAATGCACCTGTTGGAGGCTGGACTTGACGAAGGAGCCGGGAAGAACCGTGAGCGAGTTCCAATCGATGCGCACGGTGATAGCCTCTGGCAGATGGCTCTTGAAAAACGCGGTGGCGTGCTCGGGCTGGGAGAAGATGGCCTTGAAAAACCCGTCGTTGGTGTGTGCGGCGGGGGTGAGATCAGGTTCTTCCACAGGGCGGAGATTCGACCAAGCGTCCGCCTGGGGCAAGGATCGCTTCGGTTGGGTGATCTAGGCATTCCTGCCTGTTCGTAACTATTCAGGTATCACCGCAGATTGGAACGCATCAACAATCACCTCGGTCTCAGTTCAGTAGTCTCTATTGGCGAATTGCAAGACTCGTCCTAGATATCTGAATGGTCCCGCTTGTTCTTCATTGTAGCCGGGGGAAGAACAGGCAGGAATGCCTATATCACTTCATTTCCCGATGCAGAAGCTGCTGAAAATCACGCCCAACAGATCCTCGGTATCGACTTTTCCGGGGATTTCGCCGAGCGCGTCCAAGGCTTCGCGGAGGTCGATCGCGGCGAGCTCGGGATCGGTCGAGAGGTCGTTTAGCAGGTCCAGCGCGGCATGCAGGGAAGTGTGTGCGAGTTGCAGGCTTGCCTGATGGCGGGCGTTGATGGCGACGGCGTGCTCGCCCCAGTCCGCGTCGCTGAAATGAAGCGAGTCGCGGATGGCGTCTGAAAGCGAATCGAAACCCGCGCCGGTGGTGCAGGACAGGCGCACGGCATCGGTTCCAGTCCAGGACGGATGCTCGCCGAGATCGGTCTTGTTGAGTAATTGAAGGCGTTTGGCGGCGGTTGCGGGAAGCATCGCCGCAGCAGGCCGGGGTTGGCTGGCATCCGCGATTTCCAACAACAGATCGGCAGCCTCGATCTGCCTGATGGTGCGCTGGATGCCTTCCGCCTCGATCCGGTCGGTGGCTTGCCGGACTCCGGCGGTATCGACTAAGCGCAGCGGGATGCCATGCAAATTGACGACTTCCTCGATGGTGTCGCGGGTGGTCCCGGCAATGTCGCTGACGATCGCCCGCTCGAATCCTAACAAGCGATTGAGCAGGCTGGATTTGCCGACGTTCGGCTCGCCGAAAATCACCGTCCGCACGCCTTCCCGCAGCACCCGGCCTTGATCGGCGGTGGCAAGCAGAGAATCGACCACGGCGAGGACCGCGTTCACCCGGCTGCGGAGCAAGACGCCGGTTTGCGGATCGATGTCTTCTTCAGGGAAGTCGATCCACGCTTCGAGGTGGGCGAGGGTTTCCAGCAATTGATCGCGCGCGGCGGTGGTGCGCCGTCCGAGTGTGCCTTCAAGCTGGCTGCGGGCGGCCCGCAGCGCCAGCCGGGTCTGCGCGGAAATCAGGTCCATCACGCCCTCCGCCTGGGTGAGGTCGAGTTTGCCATTGAGAAAGGCTCGCTGGGTGAACTCGCCGGGTCCGGCGGCGGTGGCCCCGCAGGCGAGGAATCGGCCTAACACCTCGCGCGTCGCCAAAATGCCGCCGTGGCCGGTGAACTCGACGCTATCCTCGCCGGTGTAGCTGTGAGGGCCATGGAAAACCGTCATCAGCCCGTCATCGAGGGTGTCGCCGTTAGAGTCCTGGACGTGGCAATAGCGGACGGTGCGGGGCAACAGGTTAGACGCCTTGCCCCTGGTCGCCCGGTCGGCGACTTGGATCGCATCCGGCCCGGAGATCCTCACCAGGGAAACCGCGCCCATGCCCGGTGGACTGGCAATCGCCGCGATGGTCGTGCGGTGCGGGTCCGGCACAATTTCAATCCTAGTAATCACTGGGTGGAGGCCGTGGCCCGGGTTTCCTGGCCACCGAGCCCGAGGAATTCCCAACAGACCAACCGGCTGATTTCCAATTCGGTCGCTGCCGCCGGTCCAGACCATTTGAGTTCCACCGTGGCGGTGCGGGTGAGCGGGTGATTCTCCTTGGTGCCGCGCCAGTTGATGATGGAAAGGGCGCGGCCGGTTTCCGAGTCCACCTTCACGTTGATGCGTGCGCTGTCACCGGTATTGGCGGGATCCACCACCCGATAGGTGCGGGTGCCCGCCACGGCCCGGCCCTTGGCGGGGACGTCCTCGACGATGAGAACCCGGAAAACCCCGGTCTGACCCACCTCCGGCAGTTCCACGAAATTCCGCAGGGTCCGGTATTTGGTCTGGGTGAAAATTTCCCAGTCCAACTTGAGTCCTTCCGGGGTGCGTTTGAAAAAGGCCAGCACCCGCAGCGGTTCCTTCGCGAAGTTGCCGACGTGGGCCAGCGTGCTGAGCAACAGGTCGGCTTCGTCCACGCCGTATTGCACTTCGAGGCTGGCGAGCGGCCGGAAAAACTCCTTCATGTCGAACTGCGGCGGTTGGTCATAAATCATCCTGAACAAGCCACGTTTGCGGTCTTCTTCGGACAATTCGTAGATCGAAAACGCATCCGCCGGGGTGTCCGAATCGTTGAACCCGCCGTCGCGGTAAAAGTCCTCGACCTTGGTCGCTACGGTGCTGCCGTTGAGAATAAACGGGATCTTGTCCTTGGTTGCCGTAGCACCTAGGTAGCCACGGAGAAGCTGATAGGCGTCTTTTTGCCAGCCGATGCGGATGTAGTTCGCTTCGTTCACGGCTGGATCTCCCGCAGCGATCCTGATGGTCGGCGCCTCGATGTTTCTGCCAAGTTCCTTCGCGGCAAACCAAACGACGCCACCACCTAACAAGATGAGCGCCAGCAAGACCAGCATCGCTGAAATCAGGCCGCTGCTCTGCGGTTGGGCGGTCTTGGGCGCGGGACGCTTTTTCGGCTGGTTGAGGTCGGCGTGATCTTCCCGAAGCGGTAGCTCGACCTTCGGCTTCCACTCGTTTTTCACGGGCCGCGGAGCTGCGGAAAGCTTCGCGTTTGGACCGGCTGCCGGTGTTTCCGCCGTCGCCCTTGCGACCGGCAACACGATTGGCGGTGGAGGAATTTGAAATGCCGCGACCGACAACACCGGGACGTCAGCGGATGCCGAGGTGATGAGCCCGCCACAATGGGGGCAGGGTCCGGTCGTCGGCGGAAGATCCTTGGGAATGAGGATCTTCCCATCGCAATGCTTGCAACGGAACTCCCTCTGGTTATTTGAAATCACAGAATCTGCCATGTTGAACCTCGGCCAAGCAGTACGAAATCAAAATCGATCTGTCAAACGCGGGAAACTTACGCCGCTGCGGTGGCGGTCAGCACGGAATCCAGCACTTCCAGGCAACGGTGGTTTTGCGTTTCGGTGCCGATGGAAATCCGCACCCACTCGGGAAGCTTGTAGCTGCTCATCGCCCGGACGATCACGCCTTGCTTCAGCATTTCGCGGAATACCCGGTCGCCATCGCCGGTTTTGATGAGCAGGAAATTGGCGTGACTCGGCACGTACTCCAGCCCCCGCTCGGCTAGGGCTTTTTCGTAAAACGCCATGCCCGCGCGGTTCACCGAGCGCGTTTTCTCGATGTGCGCGGTATCGGCCAGCGCGGCGAGTGCGCCGGCCTGGGCGATGGCATTCACATTGAACGGCTGCCTCGCCTTTTGCAGCAGCGTGGCCACGCCTTTTGAGGCCAGGCCGTAGCCGACCCGCAAGGCGGCCAAGCCGTGGATCTTTGAAAAAGTCCGCAGCACACAGACGTTCCGGCCTTCCCGCACATACTTGAGCGCGTCCGGCGGCGAGTCGGGAAATTCGAAATACGCCTCGTCGAAAACCACGATCACATGTGCCGGAACCCTCGCCATAAAGCGATCGATCGCATCCTGGTCCACCATCGTGCCGGTCGGGTTGTTGGGATTCGCGATGAATACCAAGCGCGTCTTGTCGGTGATCGCGTCAGCCATCGCGTCGAGGTCGTGGATGAAGCCGGGGTCCGGTACCTCGACGTATTTCGCGCCGAACAAGGTGGCCATCAGTTTGTAAACCACGAAGGCGTGTTCTGCGGCGATGAGTTCCGCGTCCCGGTTCAAAAACGTGTGGCACAGCAGCTCGATGATTTCGTTGGAGCCGTTGCCGAGAACGACGTTGGCAAGGTCCATCCCGAACGAGTCCGCGATGGCGCTGCGCAACCGGTAGCCGCCGCCGTCCGGATAGATGTGAGCTTCCTCGATGGCCTCGCGCATGGCGATTTTCGCCAGCGGCGACGGTCCGAGCGGGTTTTCGTTGGAGGCGACCTTGACGATTTGGGAAGGATCCAAGCCGAGTTCGCGGGCGGTTTCATCAATCGGTTTTCCGGGTTCGTAAGCCACGAGGTCGCATACAAACCGGTTCGCGTAGTGGTCAATCGTCATTGCGCGGAAGCAGTAGGAGAGATGCCGGGAATGGTCAACGCTTCGGTGAGCAGCGATTGAAAGCGCCCGAGCGCGTCGTCGTAAGCACCTGCAAGCAATGGATCCGGCTGGAGCGCGGAACCGGAGGAGGCCTTGCAGAAGATTTCCTGAAGGCTCTCCAAGTCATTGCCATCGGCCGCAGCGGCGATCAGCGCCGCACCCAAAGCTGCGGAGTTCAACACGTCCAGCCGCTCGACGGGCGCTTGGAAAATGTCGGCGACGAGTTGGGCGATCCCGTCATTCTTGGAGGCCCCGCCGGTGAGACGGATGCGCTCGGTTTTCACCTCCATCCACCGCGAGTGAAGGCGCATGTTGAGGAATTGTCCTTCCAGCAGCGCACGGACCTGCAGCGCGGGATCGGCCCCCGCTTCAAACGCGGCGGAACCCTCTAACGCCGGCCCGGTGAAATCATGCCGTGGGGTGATCTCCGGGCCGAAAAACGGCAGCATGAGATTTTTTCCCGCAGCCTCCACCGTGGCGGCCAGCGCGTCGCGGTCAAAGGCGGACCAGTCAAGACCGAGCTGGTCCCGCAGGGCTTCCCGGGCGAGCGAGCCGTTGCGGAAACAAATCAGCGACATGAACCCGCCGGCAGGATTTCCGAAGACATGGCCGAAACCGTTGGGATCGGTCTTCGGTCCCGGCATCGCGGCGAAGAAGGTGTCGCTGGTGCCAAGGGAAATCACCACGTTGCCGGGCGTCGTTGCGCCCATCCCGACGAGGGAAGCCGGGTTGTCGCCCGTGAAAAGGGCCGTCCGGCAATTTTCCCCGAGGCCGTATTTGTTGACAAAATACGGCGAAACAGGGCCTTGGACGGCGGTGGCAGCGGCCGGTGGCAAAAGTTTAGTCCCGAGATCGGGAGCCGTTGCCGCTAACAAATCCGTATCCCAGCCGAGTTTGGAAAGACTGAGTAGATTCATCCCGGCTCCATCGCCAAAGTCGATTGGCACGGATTTTCCGGCAATCACCGAAGCAATGAACGAGCTTACGAGGTGAATGTGGGTCGTGCGATCATAGCCGAGCGGATCGGACTTAAAGAAGCGGCGGATTTGAGGCCCGGTGAACCGCTCGACGGCGTTGGAGCCACTCCGGCTACAAACCTCCGCTGCGCCCCCGAGTGCGGCGGTGATCTCCGCGCACTCTGCTCCGGTGGAGGTGTCCATCCAGATCGGCGATGTCGCACGGGTTAGGGCAGGGGAGAGCTGTGCGGCCAAGTCTTTCGAAGCATCGAGCCCGGCAAGGCGCGGGTCGAACGTGGCGTCCAAATAGACCGAGCCATGCTGCTGGCCGGAGCCGGCGATCATTTTGACCTTCGTGAGATCCGTTGCCGCAGCCAGGCGGGAGAACAGCAGATCCAGCGCTTCAAGCCACATCAGCGGGTTCGCATGGACCTCGCCGGCGGTCCCACCGGGGATGAATCCGCTGGGTGATCCATAGTGGGGGAGGTCGTTTCCGAAATTGACGGATAATTGGCAGGCGATTTCCCCGGAAGCCGGATCGATCAGAACGGCGGTGAGGGACTGGGTTGAAGAATCAAGACCGAGGAACATCCGTGGAGTTTTCCTGCGGATCGTCGCTTTTCCAAGCGGAATATGGATTGTTTCGCCGTGAGACCGCCGTCAAGGCGATCAAAAAAGGGCGGTCGCTTTCGCAACCGCCCTTTGAATGTTTCAAGTCAGATGACTTGGAGTTGGCTTAGAAGTTGACGCTGAGCATCGAACCAGCAACGAACTCGTTCTTGGCACCTTGCCATGAAGTGCCATCGATGTCGCAGAGCGAGATCGAATGGGCCACGAAAGGAGAAACCTTTGCGTTTTCGGCAAAGCCCCAGTCGAGGGAGAGCTTGTTGGTCCATGCGGTGAACTCACCTTCCTCGGCAAGGTAGCCAAGGTTGCTCTTGTAGGTCACGGACACGCAAGGGCTGAGTTCCCAGCTGTGGCTGCCACCAAGTTCCATGTAGCCTTCGTTGTTCGGGCCATCGACACTCCAAAAGTAGGTGAGGTAGATGTTCGCGAAGCCGAAGTCATGGGAGAGCGTGAATGGGACCTCTTGGGTGTCTGCACCGAGTGCGCCGAGGTTCCAGTAGTAAATGTAGCCGACGGAAGCGGTCACAACTCCGAAGTCATAGCCGGCTTCGGTGTAAAAATCGACCTCGTTGTTGACTTGGTTGACGTTGGTGACAGGGGAGTTGTCGAAAGCAGCTGCCCAGACGCCGCCCTTCAGGCTGAACTTGTCAACCTTGTATGCTGCGTCAAGACCGACTTCGACAAGATTGTCGCCGAGGTTGGTTCCACGGAACAGGTACTCGCTGGAGTAGCCGGTGTGGAGTTCGTATTCGACTTCCGCGTTAGCGTTGCCGGCCACAAGGGCGGAGGCAGCGGCCAAGGCGCCAATGGTTTTGCAGTAGTTTTGCATCGTGTTATGTTGGTTTTCGGTTGCTGCTTGCGTCCTTGTCTGCCCCGCTTTCGCGGAACAGGCAGGAGCGTTTCGGATTTAGCATCCCGCGTGCCGCATAGCAGCTGGAAACTTTCCGTTAGGCGAATAGTTCACCTTTCCGAAGTAATTGTCCAGAATTATTTGGCACGGATCAGCGCTCCGCATGAAGTTGGGATAGGTTGAGGTTCTGGTGATGGCAAGCGATAACCGTTATTTTTGCGGACTTTTTTGGAATGATTAGAACGCGCTATCAGGGGATTACCTAGGTTTTGTTTTTTGGCACGGTGCATGCTTACCCGTCACCCAACCCCCGCGGATTTGGAATCTTCGGGCCCATGCAACCAATCCATCCGATCAACCCTGACCACCATGACCAGTCGATATCTCAATAAAGTGCGAGCCCTAACGGCTGCCGCGATCGCGTTCATCGCTCTCCCCCTGTGCACGCCTGCGGCGGCGCAAGATGCGGCGGCCCCGCCCCCTGCCACCGAAGCGGCGGCGGCTCCCGCGCCGGATGCTACGGTCGAGCAACGGCTAGCCGACTTGGAGCAATACTTTCAAAATCTGGGGGTTGGTGCTTCGGGTGATGTCAAATGGAGTTCCAAAATCGCCAATGTCCCGGGTCCGGGCCACAACGGCTGGATGATGACCTGCGCGGCTCTGGTTCTGTTCATGACCCTGCCTGGCCTCGCGCTGTTCTACGGTGGCCTAGTTCGAAAGAAAAACGTCCTCAGCGTGCTGGCTCAGTGCCTCGGCTGCGCGGGGATGGTCACCGTGATTTGGTGGGCTGTCGGCTACAGCCTGATCTTCGGTAAAAGCTTCACCGGGACCGCGCTTGAGCCGTTCCTCGGCGGAACCGAATTCTTCTTCCTCAAGGGCGTGACGAGTGCTCCGAACACCGACTACTGCTACTGGGTTTCGCAAAACGTGTTTTCCATGTATCAGCTGATGTTCGCGATCATCACTCCCACGCTGATCATCGGTGCCATCGCGGAACGGATGAAGTTCTCCGCCATCATGGCCTTCATTTTCATCTGGATGTTCGTCATCTACATCCCGATGGCCCACATGATCTGGGGCATCACCGGTCTGATGAACGGCGTTTGGAACGGCACCGCGAAAATTGCCGCCATCGACTTCGCGGGTGGCACGGTCGTCCACATGACTTCCGGTTGGAGCGCTTTGGTGCTTTGCATCATCCTCGGCAAGCGCATCGGCTTCGGTAAGGAGAAAATGTCCCCGCACAGCATGGTGCTTTGTATGGTCGGCACCGGGATGCTGTGGGTCGGCTGGTATGGTTTCAATGCCGGTTCCGCGCTGGCGGCCGACGGCGTCTCCGCCAACGCCTTCATGACCACCACGCTTGCCGCCGCGTCTGCCGGTTTCGTCTGGGCCATCGTTGAAAAAATCCTCAAGGGACACGCCTCCATCCTCGGATTCTGCTCGGGTATCGTCGCCGGCCTGGTGGTGATCACCCCTGCTTGCGGTTTCGTGGATGCCACCGGCGCGATGGTCATCGGCGTGATCGCCGCCATCGTTCCCTACATCTTCGTGATGTATGTCAAGGGAGCGGTTGGTTACGACGACGCGCTCGACACCTTCGGTGTCCATGCCGTCGGCGGCACCTTGGGTGCGATCGTGACGGGCCTGCTGGCCACTGGAACAGTCAACTCCAACATCACCGATGTGAACGCCGCCGCCGCAAAGAGCGGTTTGGCCAAGCTGGTTGGCCACGGTCTAGTGATCGAGCAGTTGAAGGCCGTCGGCATCACCCTAGTGATCTCGATCGTCGGAACCGTGATCATCGCCATGGTGGTGAAAGCGATCCTCGGTCTCCGCCCGAGTCCTGAAGCCGAGACCGCCGGTCTCGACATCACCGACCACGGCGAAGAAGGCTACGACTTCTGATCGGATTGGATTTGAAATGATCTGCGGGCGGGCCGGCAACGGTCCGCCCGTTTTCGTTTGCAGCTTGGCGCGTGGCGGGTTCCTCTAGCCGCGTGAAGCGTCAAATCCTGCGATACTCCCTGATCGTTTGCCTGTTGGTTTCCACCGCGTTCGCGGCGTGGAGTTGGTTCCGTCCCTATGCTTGGGATTCGGATGCCGCCGCACGTTCTCAGATTGTGGAAACCCTAGTGACCCGCGACCAAGCGTTTTTCTGGGTCGATGTCCATTTGAAAGTCAATCCCGGGATGAACCACGACCCGCAAAAACCGGTCCAGCTTGAAACCGCCGCTGGCAAGCAACTCGAAGCTGCCGACACGACCTTCGTCGGCAGCACCGGACAAGCCACCACCGAAATCTGGTTGAAATTCTGGCTGGAAGCCGCCGATCTAACACGCTCTCTCACCTTGCACATCAACGACGGCAAACTCGTGGTCAAGGCCAGCGAAGGCGTCCCGCAACTGGCAAGCTCCACTTACCGGAATTTCACCACCAACCAATGGTGACCCATGGCCTGGCTTCTCATCGACAACTCCAACACCCGGACAAAATTCGCCCTCGGCGATGCCGACCACCTGTTGCCGTGGCGCGGTGTCCTATCGACCGCCGAGATTTCGCCGGAATCGCTCGCCCTGCTGCTGGAGGGAGTCAGGTTCGGGGCGGTGATCATCTGCTCGGTCGTCCCGGCCAAAGCACTTGTTCTCAAGGAATATTTCGAGGGGAAATTCCCGCTGCATTTCCTAGGTTGCCACAGCCCGCTGGGATTGGGGATCGACTACCCCGAGCCCTCCCAGATCGGCGCGGACCGCCTAGCGAATGCCGCTGGCGTGCTCACCCGCCACGGTGTCCCGGCCATCATCATTGACTTCGGAACCGCAGTCACCTTCGACGTCATTTCTGCGGAGCCCGCCTATTGCGGGGGGGTCATCGCTCCCGGCTTGGGCGCGATGTCAGGCTACTTGTCTCGGAAAACCGCCTTGCTGCCCGAGATTGAACTCTCTGAGCCACCATCCGCGATCGGCAAGTCCACCGTCCACGCCATGCAGGCCGGCGCGGTGTTCGGCTACCGGGGGCTGGTGAAGGAAATCCTCGCCCGAATCCGCGAGGAACTCCCCGGCAAGCCGCGGATCGTGGCGACCGGGGGCGATGCGGTATTGATCGCCCAAGGAGTGACAGAAATCGAAGTGGTGGATCCCGACATCACGCTCGACGGTCTGCGCCAGGTCGCCGCCCGCGTGTTTTTGTAACCCGATGGGTGAAAAAACGTGCCATTTGCCTTCGAGTCGATAGGTCTCGTTCCGATATGAGTGACAGTCCCCTGACCATCGGAATTGATTTTGGCGGAACCACCGTGAAGACCGGCGTGGTTTTTCAAAGCCACATCATCGACCACGCGCCGCCGCTCGCGACCCAGGAGTTTGCCGACCATGAGGAACTCATCGAGGCGATGGTCAGCACGGTGGAAGACCTGCGGGTGAGGCATCCGGATGTCGTCGCGGTCGGCGTGGGCATGCCCGGCTTCATCAATTTTGAAAAAGGCTCGGTTTACAATCTAACCAACGTGAGGGGTTGGGAGTCGATCCCGCTCAAGAAAATCCTCGAGGAAAAAATCGGTCTGCCGGTGTTGGTGGATAACGACGCGAACTGCATGGCCTACGCCGAATGGAAATGCGGTGCCGGCCGCGGCTTTCAACATGTCGTATTCATCACACTGGGCACCGGCGTCGGCGGGGCGGTCATCGCCAATGGCCAGATGATCCGCGGGGCCTTTCACGGGGCCGGGGAAGTCGGCCAAACGTCCATCAACTATCATGGTCGGTCGGGCCATTATGGCAATCTTGGAGCGCTCGAAAAATACGTCGGCAACGGGGAAATCGCCGCGAAGGCCCGGGATTCCTACACCGCCGCCGGGATCCAGAAACCGCTGGAACAATGCACGCCCGCCGCGCTGGCCGCCGCTGCCCATCATGGCGATTCCATCGCGTTGGCCCAGTGGGAAGATGTCGGCAGGAAGTTGGCCACCGCCGCCATGAACTGTTGCTGGCTGCTTAATCCCGAGGCCGTCGTCATTGGCGGTGGAGTCGCCCGCGCGGGCGAACTCCTGTTCAAGCCCTTCAAAGAGCACCTGTTCGCCCAGCTCTCCGGCCCGTTCAAAGACCACCTGATGGTGCTGTCCGCCGCGTTCGGGCATGAAGCCGGCATCATCGGTGCTGCGGCGCTGGCCCGGGAATTCGTCACAACGAGAAGTTGATTTCGTTTTCATGCCTCACCAAGCGGCCACCCCGGCACAGGGCTAAACCAGCGCTTCGAAGGGTAATTTGCCCAATAGACAAGCGGTGGCTGACCAGCGAGCTTGATGCGGATTGGCAAGACGACCGATTCTCCCCAACAACCAAATAACAACATGAAAACCAAACGACACCAGCCCTTGGCAGCTCTTCGCTTCCCCGTCCCAGCCACCCGTTCGTTGCGTTCTGGACGTCAATCGCTGATTGGACGCTCGATGCTTGTCTTCCTGTCGAGCTACGGGCTCGCCCACGCGGACATCATCGGGTTCGACCTTTCCCCGACTGGCGCGAGTGCCGCCGTGGGACTGAGTCCCGCGAATGAAGTCCCCGCAGTGGTGGGCGGCACGGGTTCCGGCAACGAGATTTCCGGCGGCATCACCTTCGACACCGCCACCTCCACGCTCTCGTTTGCGATGGGTTACGGCTCGTCGGCAGGCTTCACGGATCTGACCGGGGCCGCCACCGCCGCGCACATTCATGGCCCGGCGGCTGCCGGTTTCGCCGCTCCAGTCTTGTTCGACCTCGCACCGGTTCATTTTCCCGCAGCAATTCCAGCCACAGGCGGAGTCATCTTCGGGTCCGTGGTGTACACTGCGGCGCAGGCCACGAGCCTGCTTGCGGGTCTCGACTACGTTAATATCCACACGGCCACCAACCCAGGTGGTGAAATCCGCGGCCAGTTGATCCGCCAAAACGCGGCTCCCGCGATCATTTGCCCGGCCGATGCCACCGTCGAATGCGCCGTGCCGGTCACTTATTCCGCGACCGTGTCGGACTACGATGGCGACGCCGTGCAAGCCGTTTGGACTTTGAACGGGACCCCCGTGCAGACCAACAGCATCGCTGCCGGCGGTCCTTCGTCCAGCGCGGTGATTCAATACACGGCCGCTCTGCCGGACGGCGTCAACACGCTGGCGGTGATCGCCACGGATAGCTCCGGGAACGTCACCATCTGTTCATCAACCATCACGGTGGTGGACACGATCGCGCCGGTCATCGTCTCGGTTTCCGCCGATCCGAAGGTGCTGTGGCCGCCGAATCACAAGATGATCCCAATCGTTGTTAGTGCCGAGGTCACCGATGCATGCGGCCCGGCCACTTGGGCGATTTTGTCGGTATCCAGCAATCAAGCGGTCGATGAAAAAGGCAGCGGCAACACCTCGCCCGACTGGAAGATCACCGGGGATCACACCGTCTCGCTGCGTGCGGAACGTTCCGGAAAGATCAAATCCGACCGGGTTTACATCATTAAAATCCAGGCCACGGACGAAGCGGGGAATCAATCCGAGACCTCGACCGTGAGGGTCACTGTGCCGCACGACCAAGGTAAGAAATAACCAGACGATCCTTTGACTTCACCCAGCCTCTGTCGTTGATGCCTGATCGGCTCCCCGACATGCTGGGTGAATCGTCGGCAGGCGGAAATTCAAGCATCCGGCGTGACGCAATGGTGGGATGAAGGGGTGGACAGGTTCCGGGGTGGGGATAGGTTGACGGGCCATGCCGAACGCGCTGATCCACGAAACATCCCCGTATTTGCTCCAGCACGCCCACAATCCGGTGGCCTGGCAAGCCTGGGGGGACGAGGCGTTCGCACGGGCGAGGGCGGAGAACAAGCTGGTGTTTCTATCAGTCGGTTATTCGACTTGCCACTGGTGCCATGTGATGGAGCGCGAGAGTTTCGAAAACGCGCGGGTGGCGGAGGTGATGAACCATCATTTCGTCAACGTGAAGGTGGACCGTGAGGAACGCCCGGACATTGATGCGACCTACATGGCCTTCATCCAGGCGACGACCGGGCAAGGCGGCTGGCCGATGAGCGTATGGCTGACCCCGGACGGAAAACCGGTGGCGGGTGGCACGTATTTCCCGCCGGAGGACCGGCAGGGGCGGGCGGGATTCACGCGGGTGTGCCATGAGCTGGGTCGCTTGTGGCGGGATGACCGGGCGAAGATGGAAGCGAGCGCGGCGAGCGTCTTGGAGCATTTGCAAAAGGAAGCGGCGGGCACGGCGGGGCTGCGAGGATTGCCGGATGCGAGGGTTTTCGGCGATTATCTGGATCGCTGTGATGCGATGTCCGATCACGACCGGGGAGGTTTCGGCCATGCGCCCAAATTCCCGCGGCCGGTGGTGATCCGGACCTTGATGCAACTCGGCGAACGGTTCGGCCGCGAGTGCGACGAGGGCGCAATGGCCTGGCAAATGAGCGAACTCACGCTGCGGGCGATGGCGGCGGGTGGCCTGCACGATCACCTCGGCGGCGGCTTCCATCGTTACTCGGTCGATCGTTTCTGGCACGTTCCTCATTACGAAAAAATGCTCTATGACCAGGCTCAACTGGCGATGGCCTATCTCGATGGTTGGCAGCATTCCGGCGATGAGTCGTTCCGCGAAGTGGCGGAGGGGATTTTTCGTTATCTGCTGGAAACGCTGCGGGACTCGGGCGGGGCGTTCCATGCGGCGGAGGATGCGGATAGTTTGCCCGCGGCGGATTCCCCGGAGAAACGCGAGGGTGCGTTCTGGACCTGGGAGGCGCGGGAGATTTCCACCCTGCTGGAACCGCGCGACGCGGCGATTTTTTCTGCGGCATACGGCGTCGAAGCGCATGGCAATGCCCGGCCGGAAAGCGATCCGCATGGCGAACTGGAAAATCAGAACACGCTCTTCCGGGCGATGGGCGATGACGCGCTGGCGGTGATGTTCGATTGTCCCGGGACGGAGATCCGCGAGCGGCTTGTCGCTGCTAGAGAGGCTCTGCTGGGGGCTCGTGCGAAACGTCCGCTGCCGCACCGCGATGACAAGATCGTCACCGCCTGGAACGGGCTGGCCATCGGAGCGCTGGCACGCGGGGCGCGGGTTTTCGGGCGGGATGATCTCGCCACGGCCGCGAACGAAGCGGCGGCGTTTTTGCAAAAGGAACTGTGGGACGGCGAGAGCTTGTTCCGCACGTTCTGCGGCCAGCGGGGGAACGTGAAGGGTTTTCCGGCGGATCACGCGTTCCTCATTTCCGGGCTGATCGAGCTGCACGCGGTTTCTCCCGCCGCAGGCTGGCTCGACTGGGCGCAGGCACTCCAACAGAAACTCGACGCCGGTTTCTGGGACGCCTCGCAATCCGGATACGTGATGCGCTCCGAGCTGGCCGGTGAAACGCTGATGGTGATCCGCGAGGACTATGACGGTGCCGAGCCGTCTCCGAATCACCTCGCCGCAGAGAATTTACTCAAGCTCGCCGTGCTGCTGGATCTGCCGCAATACAAGATGCGGGCCGAGGCGCTGCTGTGTGCCGGATCGCGGGTGCTGGAAACGCAGTCGTTCGCCGCGCCATTGTTGTTAGCCGCGCTCGACTTGCACGAGCGCGGCGTGATGAAATTCCAAATGCCTGACTCCCCGGCTGCGGGCGTCCTTGAGAAACTGCGGACGACGTATTTCCCGCGGGCGGTGTACGCGCCGGGCGCGGGCACCGCCGTGACGCTGTGCGAAGGGGTCACATGCCGACTTTTTCCGGGATGAACTGGGCCCGGAGTTTGATTTTTCGCATCAGCCAAGCGAGGGTCGGATGCTCGCCATAGAGTACGAACGAGGCGTCCCACTGATCGCGCTGCTCTAAAATCCGCCCGTCCGGGGCGAAGCGGAAGTGACTGCTACCGTGGATCACCCGCTCGTTTCCACGCAACTGGTATTTCATGTTCCAAAGGAGAAATCCGGTGCGTTCGTCGCCGTGGGCATCCAGCACCTTGAACGAAATCCTAGGCATTTTCTTGAACCACTTGGAAAGCACCTCGCGCAACTGAGCTAGGCCGGAAGCGTCGTGGATGGGATCGTGGAACGCGATCCCCGGACTGTAAATATCGCCCAGACGCTCCAGTTTTGCAGGAGTCATTTCTATGAACAAATCCGCCACGGCGGCCATCGAATCGGGGCAGTGTACAGCCATGACTAAAGAAAGCACGGATTCCAGAATTTGCTCGGCATTTTCCTGACCCCTCATCAGTGAAAAACCAAGGGCGGCACGAGGATCCGGATGTTTCAGCCCTGGTGATCCACGCTCTCTTCGCCCGCAGATTATTCATCCGAATCCGACGCTTCGCGGTTGGACGTTTGAAAATCCTCCTTCATGGTCCGCCCATGAATTTGCAAGGTCCGCTGTCCCGGAAGATTTTCGCCGTCGCCAAGGAACTCATCCCGGGCGGGGTGAACTCGCCGGTGCGCGCGTTCCGCCACGTCGGCGGTGAGCCGTTTTTCGTCCGCCGCGCCGCCGGCAGCCGGATTGAGGACATCGATGGCAAGCACTACATCGACTACATCGGCTCGTGGGGGCCGAACATTCTCGGCCACGCGCCGGTCGTCATCACCAACACCATCCACGAGGTGGCGAAGAGCGGGATTTCCTTCGGCATCCCCAACATGTTCGAGGTTGAGATGGCCCGCACGATCTGCGACTGGGTGCCGTCGGTGGAAAAAGTCCGGATGTGCAACTCCGGCACCGAGGCCACCATGTCCGCCATCCGCCTAGCCCGCGGTTTCACCAACCGCGACTGCATCGTGAAATTCGACGGCTGCTACCACGGGCATAGCGATTCGTTGTTAGTCGCCGCCGGTTCCGGCGCGCTGACCAACGGCGAACCCGACTCCGCCGGCGTGCCGAAGGCGTTCGCCGAGAAGACCATCGTCCTGCCCTACAACGATCCCGCCGCCCTCGAAGCTCTCTTCGCCGCCCGCGGTGAGGAAATCGCGGCGATCATCGTCGAGTCCTACCCCGCGAATGCCGGGCTGGTTTTTCCCAAACCCGGCTACCTCGACCTGCTTTCCTCGATCACCAAGAAGCACGGCGCGCTGCTGATTTTCGACGAAGTCATGACCGGCTTCCGCTTGGGCAAGGCGGGCGTGCAGGGGCTTGAAAATCTAACGCCCGACCTCAGTTGCTTCGGCAAGGTCATCGGCGGCGGCTTGCCGGTCGGTGCCTTCGGCGGCCGCGCCGAGGTGATGGATCTGCTCGCGCCGCTCGGCCCGGTCTATCAGGCTGGCACCCTCAGTGGCAATCCGCTCGCGATGGCGGCAGGCCTTGCCCAGCTCCGCGAGCTGAACAACCGCTCCGGTTTCGCCCGCCTTGATCAGCTCGGCACGCATTTCGAAAGAGGCATCCGGCAACTTCTCGCGGAAAAAGGCGTGCCGCATCGCTTCAACCGCGTCGGCTCGATGTTCTGCCTGTTTTTCACCGACCGGGAAATCGTCAACGTCAGCGACGTGATGAAGCAGGATCTGGAGTTCTTCAAAAAATTCTTCTGGGGCTGCCTCGACAAGGGCATCTACCTCGCGCCCTCGCCCTACGAAACCGGCTTCATCTCGCTCGCCCACACCGAGGCGGATCTGGATGACACGCTCACCGTTTTCGGCGAAGTCCTAGCGGAGATCTAGCCGTCCCCAAAAGCATTGCGGATTTAGCTGCGGCGGCTAGGGTCTGGCGATGGATGTCCGTGGATTGATTCTGCTTTCGGCATTGCTCGCGTTGCGGGCGGAAGGGGTGGTTTTTTCGGACACGGCCGATTCATCGCACAACACCACCACTCCCGGCGACAATTCCGGTTGGCAGTATGAGGGGGATGTCGCGGGCTACTTGGGGGTGCCCATCGCCCCGCATTTTTACATCACGGCGAAACACATCGGCGGCAGCGTGGGGCAGGTGTTTCATTTCCACGGCGACAGTTACGTCACGATTGCTTTTCATGATGACCCCTCGACCGAGGACGGTAAAACGACCGACCTGCGGATTTGGGAGGTGGCACATGCCAAACCCTTTCCGACCTACTCCCCGCTTTCCACCGGGGCCGTGGATCTCGGAGCGACGGCGACAATTCTAGGCGGCGGCGCGCAACGCGGTGATGATGTAAGCGTGTCCGCAGAACTCAAAGGCTGGCTATGGGGAGCCATCAACTATCGCGAACGTTGGGGCAGAAACATCGTGGCCGGAACCGTGGACGGCGGCAACAATTATGGCGAGCTGCTCTATTGCGATTTCGACAAACCCGGGATCGGCGATGAATGCCATCTCTCGGTGGGCGACTCCGGCGGCGGGTTATTCGTGCTGGAAAATGGCCTCTGGCGGCTCTCCGGGATCAATCTCTCCGTGGATGGTCCATTCCGGACCGGTCCGGCGGGGAATGCTTTCATGGCAGCCCTTTTCGATGCGGGTGGATTGGAGTATTCAAATGGCGCGGGTTGGGTGAGCTTGCCGGAACAGGCCGGAAATATTCCTTCCAGCTTCTATTGCTCGCGGGTTTCCGCCTCGCTGCCGTGGATTCTGTCGGTGACCGGGCAAGACGGTTCGCTTGCTCCCGAAAGCTATAGCGCCTGGCAGCGGCTCTATTTCACCCCGACCGAGATTGAAAATCCCGCGACGAGCGGACCGCTGGCGGACTTCGATGGCGACGGGATCGGCAACCTGCTGGAGTTCGCCCTGAATCTCGACCCGACCTTCAACGAGCGAACAACCATGCTCCCGAACACCGGCTTGCGTGGCTTGCCATTGGTCGGAGTGGAAACCATTTCCGGAGCGGATCACCTGACCGTCGAGTTTGTCCGCAGGACGGGCGGGAGCGGTTCCGGGCTGATCTATACGCCGCAGTTTTCGTCCGATTTGGATGCGTGGCAGGAGGATGGATCGGAAACCGTGGTGGCGATCAACCCGCGCTGGGAGCGGGTGAAAATCGTGGATTCGATGACGACCGGCGGCGCGATGAAGCGATTCGCCCGCGCGAAGGTAGGGCTGGCGGATTGAGCTGCCCTTGGTAGGCCTGGGATGTTGGAGAACTCCCGGGCGATTTTTGTCGCGAGCGGAAAGAGTTCGCTTGCCAATTTTTCCATGACGACAAAACCTAACAATCCTCAAACTTACAAGGCAAGGCAAGGCAAGTGTTCTGGAGCATGACCAACGACTCATTGATGCCGCCCGCCGCCGCCATGTGGGACGACTATTCTTGCGGGGCGGTGGCGAGCGCCTGGCGGCACCACGCCAGCGCCATGAGTGAGTAGCCGGTGCCGTAAGCTTGGTGGTAGTCGTAGAGCGGATAGTCCCACCACGAGCCGTCCTTTTCCTGGCGTTCCAACAGGATGGCGGCGAGGCGTTTGGCATACGCCGCGTGTTTTTCCTTGGGCAGCAGTCTCACGGACTCGGTGAAATAGTAGATGCCGTAGTAGTAGAAGTAGCCGGCGATCTTGAAGGGAGCTTCGTGCGGGACGGGGCGTTTGCGACCGTTGCTGAGGAAGCCTTCGCGGGCGAGGAAGCGCTCGGCCCAGGTGGTTAGAACCTGGTCGGTGACGGCCTTTTCACCGAAGACGCGGAGGGCGGCGTTGCAGGCTTGGGAGCGGCCCAGCGAACCGGCGGGGCGGTTGATGTCCACCCGCGGGCGCATGCGGTGGCTGAAGGAATAGGTGTAGGAAAAATCCGGCTCGCGCTGATAGTTGATGCCGGCGATGGCGTGTTTAACGAGCTTGTCATCGAGCTTCACGCCGATGGTGGCGCGGGCTTGGTCCATGGCGAGGAGGACGGTGGCGGTGGTGAAGGAAGTGGGAAGGCCGGAGGGCTTTTGGGTGGTGACCTCGTCGAAGACATCGAGGTAGCCCCAGCCGCCATTGATGTCTTCGTAGCGATCCACGAGATCGACTTGGCCTTGGGCGAGGCGGACCCATCCGGCCTTTTTCGCGGGATCGGATTCGCGCTGATAGAGGCGGGACATGGCGTGCAGCGCGTAGGCGTGGCCCCACACGTTGTAGGTGGTGGTGGGGTCGGCGCGGCGGAGTTTCGGCAACTCGGCGGCGGTCCACGCGGCGGCTTTTTCGATGGCGGCGGCAGCCTCGGGGCGCGGGTCGGCGGCATCAAGCAGACCGGATAGAGCGAGGCAGGATGCGCCCGCGAGGAAGGCTTGGTGGGCACCGGGGAGGGGCGCATAAATATTGAGATCCTTGGTTTGGCGGGCACTGCCCCACGATCCGTTAGGGTTCTGACGGGTGAGCAGGAAATCGACGCCGCAGCGGATCGAGGCGTCGAGGGAGGCGGGGGTGACTTCTGCCGCAGAGGAAGAGATGCAAGACAGCAAGACACAAGACGCAAGACGGAGAGTGGAAGATGGTAACATCACGGTCTCTTTTCTTGAGTCTTCAAGTCTTGCGTCTTCGGTCTCACTTCTAAGGAACGACGATGACTTGGCCGGCTTCCAGGCCGGCGAGGATTTCGGTATCCTCCTTGGAAACACGGCCGCGTTTGACGGGGCGGCGTTCGGTTTTGCCATCGGCGAGTTTGACCGCCACGGTCCAGCCGCCGGCCTCGAAGTCGAGCGCCTTGTTAGGGATGGCGATGGCGGCCGGTCGATGATAGGAAATCAGGCGGATCTGGGCGGTCGCCCCGGCGGCGGGGGTGAGATCCTTGGGCCAGGTGACGGATAGATCGGCGCGGTAGGTGCCGTCCGGGGCGGGAGCGGTGGCGAGGGCGAGGAGCTTGACCGGGATTTCCACGTCCTCGCGGCCGCCGAGCGTGGCGATCCCTGTTAGCTCGGGCTTGAGGGAGCGGGCGGTGGCGTCGTCGAGGAAGGCAACGAGGGCAAGCTTGGCCGTGGCCGGAACGAAGGTGGCGAAGGCCTTGTAGATGGGCGGGTGCCCTTGGGGAACGAGGGTTTTGACGAGATCGCCGGGGCTCCAGCGGCCGTTTTCGATCGGGCCGTGATAAAAGCTGCCGTCGGCCGGGGCCTTGAATTCGAACAGGGTGCGGTCGGCCTCGAGTTCGGCGAGGTCTTGTTTGGCCCGCAGGTTGGCGGTCCTGAGGGATTCGAGGGCGAGCTTGTCTAGGTCGATGGAACGTGGGATCTCGATCTCGGCTTTTTTCTGGCTGATCGAGGTGTCGCGTTCGTTGTCGGCCAAGGTTTTCGCCTCGCGGGGAAGGGTGACCGCGAGGGTGCGCTTGTGGTCGAGGATTTCCATGCGGAGGGCAAACTCGGCGGAGGCGACGGCGTCCTGCTGGCGCACTAGGATGATTTCCTCGGTGTCTTCGGTGATGTCGTCCGCCTCATACATCTTGGAAAGCTGTTTGAGTTCCTCGCGTTGGTTGGAGAGGATTTGTTCGCTGCGCTTGAGGGCCTGGGTGGCTGCTTCCTCGGTGGCTTTGCGGCGGGTTTGGGTGAAATAGGTGTTTTCCTCCTTGGCGATTTCCGCCGCGCGGCGGGCGGCGTCCAACTTGTTAGGCGCGGTTTCCTGGAAGATCTTGGCATCGAGTTCAGCCTGCGCCAGTGAGAGCGTGCCGGTTTGAAGGGCGCGCCGGGCGTCCTCGAGTTTCTTGTCGATTTCCTTGGAATCGAAGCGGATGAGCACCTCGCCTTTCACGGCTGCGGAGCCATGCGCGGCGAGCTGGACGATCTTGAAATCTGCCCACGCCTTGGGATCGAGCTTGAGCAGCACACACTCGCCACCTGGTAGAGCGGCGGCAGTGAACGACTTTTCGATGGAAAACGGCCGTTGCTCGATGGTGACTTCTCCGGCGTGGGAAGCGGCTGCGATCAGGGCTGGGATAAGATGCAAGGGTGTGAGACGGGCCATGGGTGCGACGCAATCAAGCACGCGGGATTGGAAAGATCAATCCGCCGCTTTGCCTTTCCGCGCGAGCCAGATCGGCAGGAAGCGCGGGCGTTTCGCGTTCGGCGAGGACGGCACGGTGAATTCCGCGACTTCGAAGCCCGAGCCTTGGAGCCGGCGGGTGAGGCTGGCGACGTGGCGCGAGCCGGCGATCGCTAACAGGCCGCCGG
>JANMJJ010000148.1:0-5009 GCA_031371325.1 Akkermansiaceae bacterium
GGGTTCTATTGACCACAACCCAGAGCAGCACCCGCCGCCCCAACCGGTGTCAAACGGCATGCCGTCTCACCCCGAAAAACCGCCCTCCCAACTGGGCAGTTTTAATTGTCGTCGCCGACCAGCTTTAATTGTCGTCGCACACTTGACTCCATGCGCTACCGGGCGCGCGCCCTCGGCGGCGAACTCACCATCGAGTCCCTCCCCCACGAAGGCACCATCGTCGCCTGCGAAATCCCCATCCGCCCGATACCGGAAGTTTAGCCATCATCGAAGATTCAAACCGCGAATGAACGCGAATGGACACGAATTTTTCAACCAGATGCAAGAATCCTCAACCTCGCTTTCAGGATGAATGAGGCAACGGCCGAAACTCCAGGATCTTTATTCTATTAGCGTTCATTCGCGTTCATTCGCGGTTAAAAATTCTTAATCTTCCCGTCCACCCCATGACCCCGTTCCCCGCCGTCGGAAAAAAGAAGGTCCTCATCGTCGAGGACCACCCGCTGTTTCGCGCCATGCTGGTGCAGCTCATCGAGCTGGAACTCGGCATGACTGTCTGCGGCTAGGCGAACAATCTCAAGGACGCGCTGACAATCATCGGGAAAACCCAACCCGATGCCGCTGTCGTCGATCTCAACCTACCCGGTCCCGGCGGACTCGAACTCCTCAAGGAAATGAAAGCGCGGCAGATCCAGATCCCCGTGCTCGTCCTCTCCATGCACGACGAGAAACTCTACGCCGAGCGCACCCTGCGCGCCGGCGCGAAAGGCTACATTTCCAAGGAGCAATCGCCAGCGGAAGTCGCCGCTGCCATCCGCACCGTGGTGGACGGCGGGATCTACGTCAGCAAGGAAATCACTGAGACGATCCTCAAACAGCAAGTCCACGGAGTTCAGCCGCTTCCGGCGAAAGAGATGGACTCGCTTTCCGACCGCGAGTTCGAAGTCTTCCAACTCATCGGCGCAGGCCTCACCTCCCGTGAAATTTCCGCCCGGCTCCAACTCGTCGCCACCACCGTGGACAGCTACCGGGCGCGCATCAAACAGAAGCTCGCTCTCAAAAACGCCGCCGAACTCTATCAGCGCGCCGCGCTGTGGGTCGCTGCGCCGGGGGCGTGAACAAGGAGCGAGGAGTGGAAGGCGTAAGGCGGGAGCTACCGCTTTCGAGACTCAGGGCGGCGTGACGAGCGGGTCGCCGGGCGCAAGCGCTTGGAAGTGCCGCAGATTCAGCGTAAAGAGCGAGGTGCATCCGGCGGAGCGGGCTCCGGTGAGGTGGAGGGCATCGTAAATGGCACCGCTGGCCAGGTTTTTGGCAACCGTGAGATCCATCGCGTCCTGATATTCCCGGGAGCCGAGCGGGATGAGGGTGAAGTGATTGAGAACGGACTTCCGGATGAGTCGCTGGACATCTGCGGGAAGAAGTCGTGGCTTGAGAGGCAGGGCGGTGAGCGTGGCAAAGAGCTCGGCAAGTCCGTGGGTCGTCAGGTGGCCTTGGACGCTTCCCTCATGGACGGCCCGCAGGCGGGGAAAGGCGACCGCGTGATGCGGATGCTGCTGGAGCAATGCGGCCACGAGGATGGAGGTATCGAAGCAGGCTTTCATGGTTCAGAGACCGCCGATTTCGCGGCTGCGCTGCTCGCGTTGTCCGTCGATGAATGCGCCGATGTCCCACAGGGATGGCGGGACTTCACTGGAACACACGAGTATCCCGTCTTCCTCGGCGATGGGCGACGAGGGCTGCACGGGCCGGAGACGGATGCCATCGGGTTCGAGCGTGACCTCCAGTGAGTCGCCGGGTTTCAGGGCAAAGCGATCACGCAGCCCCTTCGGAACCACCAGCCGACTCATCTTATCGAGCGTGAGTTTCATGGCAATCAACTTGGCATTTGGCAAATTGGATGTCAACCAGGCTTTCCGCTGTCAGGGAAACCGCCGAAAAGCCATTGATTCCGCCGCTTCATGGAGCGGCGGAACGCGTCCGCCGATGCCCATGGGAAGCCAATGATGTGAGCGAAGCACTTCCCATTGTCACCTCATGGTCAGGGCGATCATGCATCGCCCCTCCTTGCCAAGCGCTTTGCATGGTCTCCTCAAGGAGCGGCGGAACGCGTCCGCCGATGCCCATGGGAAGCCAATGATGTGAGCGAAGCACTTCCCATTGTCACCTCATGGTCAGGGCGAACACGTTTCGCCCCTCCTGGTGCTCATGCTAACAAACGCTTCACCCAGGGAGCCTCAAACAACGCGAAGCCTCCATCCGCCAGCTTCGCCTTCACCGGATTCCTCCGGATGTAGCGTGCGACGTTCATGAAGTGATCCCAATCGCGGATCAACCGGTCAAAGTAATCCTTCTGCCAGAGGGAACCCGATGAGCCGTTCGCCTTGTGGATCCGTGTCGCGCTGAACCGTTTCCAACCGGCAACGATCCGTGAAAGCGATTCTCCCGCAGCCGGTGACATCAGCACATGCACGTGATTGGGCATGATCACCCGGGAGTGGATCAGGTATCGGGAGCCGTCGCAGCGGTCGAGCGTGGCCGCCACCTTCTCGGCGTTCACGGGGCTTGCAAGCAGGCAGGAGCCATGCCCCTCGTCCATCCATTGATCGATGCGCATCGAGAAGCGTTTGTGATATTCCATCTCGGCTTCAAGGGACCAAGGTTTTGCATGAGTCAGTAACCATTCCTCGCGCTCGTTGCGCCACCCGGCGAGAAGCCTGGCCGGAATGGAGTCAGCCAGGCGGAAGGTGATGAAACACGTCGCCCTGTCCTGACTCCAGTGCGGCAAGCGGTTCCGAAGCTTTCCAATCTCCGCGAACTCGCTGAGAAATTTCAGCTCAGGGTATGAGGAAGAATCCGACTCCATGATTTGCATGGATAACAGCGACTACACCCACCCCCGTCAAGAGCCATGCAAGGAGCGGCGGAACGCGTCCGCCGATGTCCATGGGAAGCCAATGACCTGAGCAAAGCGCTTGCCATTGTCACCTCAAGGAGCGGCGGAACGTGTCCGCCGATGTCCATGGGAAGCCAATGACCTGAGCGAAGCACTTCCCATTGTCCCCTCATGGTCGTGGGCGAACACGTCTCGCCCCTCCGTGTAGTGAAATTTGCCACGCGTCATGCCTGTTGCACGCCACACGCCGCATTTGCCATAAGAGCCGTCCCCGGAACAGCTCGTCAGCACACGCTGACGGTGAGCCGCAAGCCCAGACGCAAAACAAAACACATGAAAATCAAAACCCTCAATGCCCCTTGCGGAATTATCTCCGCGCTGCTCTTGTTCGCAGCCGGAACCACTACCACATCCGCAGCGGTGGTTTACTCAGACAGTTTCAGCCGCAGCGGAATCTTGAATGGCAGCGCTCCCGACGTAACCAACTCACCCGGCCAAACGTGGATTGCAGCAAACGACGCGACCGCAGCGACCGTCGGTTACCAAGTCGCCCTTCAAGCAGAAAGGTTGGCATTCCTCCCTGTCAACATTACCGCAAACAATGTCTATACTCTGCAGGCCGATCTGAATGACACAGGCAGTGCTAACTGGATGGCCTTGGGTTTCAGCCTCAACGCTCCAACCACTGTCGCATGGCACGGAGGCGGCCATCTTGCCGTGGCATGGGCGTTGGATGAAGCCGATGACGGCTTTCAAGACGCTGTTTTTGGCGGAGTGGGTTCTGCAAATGGCCAGACTGTGGGAGTCAGCGGCACAGGCTTCCACACCTACAAAATCGTCCTCGATACCATGGCTCCACAATGGACCGTCACTTGGTTTCGAGATAGCGTGCAGACAGGATCGACCTTTACCTACGCGTCGAACCCGACCACGATTTCCCATGTCGGATTCGGCACATACGCGGATACTACAGGAACCGTGGACAACTTCAGCTTCAGCGAGGCCGTCCCCGAGCCCACCTCCTCCGCGCTCCTGCTCGGCTCGGGAGCGATGCTCCTGCGGCGCCGTCGGCGCGCGGCGACTCCGGCAAGCTGAATCCTTCCAAAGCCTCCCCGGTCCCGCGCCAAGGAGGCTCTCCCCCGACAAGTCTCGGAGGTCAGCATCGGAAGGATCCCCGTAATCGAGTATAAGCCACTTCGCTTGATCCCATTTTCACCTCGTCTTCATGACCGAAGACGAGGAATCCGCCGGGCCGAAGCTCGGCGAGTCTCAGCGCGAGGTGGCCGAGAGGGAGTGTGTATTGCGCTGGAGTCCGGGATTGATTCAGGGGCCGAATTCCCTAGGTTTCCAGTATGCCGCTACTGAGTATTCCAGCCCATTACGACGAGACGCGGGTCCTGCTCGATGAGAGTGTCGTGCTGCGGCCCAATATCCGCCTGATCGTCACGGTCTTGGAGGAGCAGGATGAGGAACGAGAGGATTTTCTCCGACTCGCCGGGGACAGCTTGGCGGCGGCATGCGAGGATGATGAGGTGGAATACTCTCTGGCTGACATCAAGCGATGATGGCCGGGGAAATCGCCCTGGCCCAGCTTCAGCAGGCCGACGGCAGACTGAAGGCCCGGCCCATATTGATACTCGGGGAGATGCCGGCGTTTTCCGATTTTCTAGTGTGTGCTCTCAGTTCAAAGCTGCAGCACGAGTGCGCGGGTTTTGATGAGATCGTTGATCGCGATGATGACGATTTTTTGAAGAGTGGATTGAAGGTCTCTTCGGGGATCCGGCTTGTGATGGTGGCTACCCTGCCGGGTTCGGCAATGCTTGGAAGGCTGGGAACGATTTCAAATGAACGACTGAATCGATTGAGACGGCACCTTGCACGGCACATCGATGCCGGGCTTCGAGCATCCGGTCCAGCGAGGCCCGGCTGGTTTTCATACGCGAGGCCAGTTCGGTCTTGGTGACGTGCTCCTGCTCGAGGATCTGCTGGAGTTGGAGGAAAACCACGCGCTTCAGGGCCAGCGCTTCCATTTCGGGTAGAATGCCTTCTCGGGCGAAGAAATCGCGGAAGTCGCTGCCACCGTGGGCGTTTCGAGATGTTTTTGTTTTCATCGGTT
>JANMJJ010000176.1:0-9772 GCA_031371325.1 Akkermansiaceae bacterium
CAGGGAATTCGGGCTGGTGTGAACATCGACAGTGCCAGTTTTTTCCATGGAGCGGCGGAAGGCGAGGGATTTGGCGACGTCGTAGGCTTCGTTTTCCAGCAGGGCTTTTTCGATCAGGAGGTAGAGGTCTGACTCGGATAAACGGAGGCGACCGTCGGACTTGAGAGAGGTGGTGAGGAAGGCGGCGACGGAGTGGGCGACGTCGGAAACGAACTTGCGATTGACGTCGGAGAAAATGGAAGTTTCGTCCTCGCGGCGGGAGATGAGGAGGTCGGCAAGGGAATCGCCGATGGCGTCGGCGACGTCCTCGAGGGAGAAGTGGGAATCAATGGTGCCGCGGGTGATGGTGATGTCGGTGACGGGTTGGCGTTTCTCGGTCGAGAGAACGTCGCGCCAAGCGAAGCCGCGGTCGAGGAGGGCGAAACGGTCGGTGACGACTTGTTTGAGGGCGAGATCTTCGTTGAGGTTGAGGGAGCGATACATGGGGTGTGGGGCGGTGAGTTTTTGGGGAAAGAGGTGAGAATGAATGAATGCTCGGGGCGGGACGCCCCGGCAACGGACTGGGGCAGGATGCCCCAGCCACGTTTAAATTCAGAGTTCGTCGTCGTCCACGGAGGCGAGGGCGGAGGCCTTTTGATACTCGGTGACGCGGCCTTCGAAGAAGTTGGTTTCCTTTTTGATATCCATCATTTCGGCGAGCCATGGGAATGGGTTACTGACGGATTCGTTGAGGGGGGCGAGGCCGCAGCTGGTGAGGCGGCGGTCGGCGATGTAGTCGATGTATTGCTCGAAATCGCCGGAATTGAGGCCGAGGGCGGAGACGGGGAGGCAGTCGCGAATGAATTGTTTTTCGAGGCGGATGCCCTCGGCCATCGTGGCGCGGAGATCGTCGCGGAAGTCCTCGGTCCAGACGTCCGGGTTCTCGTCGATGAGGTCCATGAGCAGGTTGCGGAAGACCTCGATGTGGTTGGACTCGTCGCGCAGGGTGTAGCGGAACATTTGGCCGATGCCGGGAAATTTGTTCTGCCGATAGAGGCTGAGGATCATCCCGAAAAGGCCGTAGAACTGAGTGCCTTCCATGACTTGGCCGAACATGAAGATGTTCTTGGCGAGCGCCATTTTGTTCTCGGTGACGGTGAGGTCGATGTCGCGGCGGAGGGCTTTGCTGTTGGAGACGACGAAGTTGTTTTTCGCGGTGATCGACGGGATGTCCTCGAACATCGCCTCGCATTCGTGCGGGTTGATGCCGAGCGAGGAGATCATGTAAACCAGCGAGTCCGCGTGGATGTTTTCCTCGTGAGCGTGGCGGCCGAGCACCAGTTTCAGCTCGGGAGCGGTGACCACCTCGCGGACGACGTGGAGCACGTTGTCGCCGACGATGCCTTCTGCGGCGGAGAAATAGCCGATGCCCATCTTGATGATCCAGCGTTCGACGTCGGAAATTTCATCGGAGCGCCACTGCTCGACATCCTTCTGCATGGAGATGTCTTCGGGCTCCCAGTGGTTGTTCTTCATCGTCTTGTAGAGATCATACGCCCACTGGTATTTGAGCGGGAGGATGTTGAAGAACATGGTTTCTTTGCCGTTGATCACGCGTTTGCCGGCGTAGGCGAGTTCGGCTTTTTCGCGGTCGAGGACGAAGGTTTTGTTGCCGAGGGCGACGGTGGTGGTGGCTGGGGTTGAGGTGGTGGCAGACATGGGAAAAACAGGATTATCTTTTTGGCAAAGCGAGGCGGAGACTGACAGCAATCGGTGGGGTGGGTCAATCCGATTTTGCTCATCTAGTATCCACAAATTATTCACAATACAAGATGTGGTGGTTTATTGGATGTGTTTACGAAGTAAATGATGAGCCGGATCTAGGGCTTGCGACGATGGGTGAGAGGATTGGGATGGAAGTCTAGGGGTGTGGAAATCTTTTGCTAATGGTTAGGGTGATTTGGCGCTGCGGAAATTTGAAAAACTTCGTTAAGATCTGCGGAATTTCGGGCGGGAAACGTGGTTTTTGACCTAATCTGTTGGGGCGGAGATGTAAAAAGATTCCGGACCCGGTGATGAAAACGAAAAAGCCGCCCGTTCCTAGATAGGAAGGGGCGGCTGGGAAGCGGGCGGGGAGGGGATTCTCAGAATTTCCAGTCGTGCAGGTCGAGTTCGCAGACGCAGGCGGCGAGGAGCAGGATGCAGGCGGCGATGTCTTCCTTGTGGCAGGACTCGATGGTCTGGTGGATGTGGCGGGTGGGGATGGAAACCGCGCCGACGATCGAGCCGCCGGCGACCATCCGTTGGAGGCTGCCGGTATCGGTGCCACCGGCGGCGAGGATTTCCGGCTGCCACTTGATTTTGTGGCGTTTGGCGGCGGATTTCATGAACTCGATCATCCGGTAATCGCAAATGACGGACGAGTCCATCAGCTTGATGGCCGCGCCTTCGCCGAGGGCGGTGCAGCGTTCCTGCGGAGAGGAACCCGGGACGTCGTAGGCGATGGTGGTATCGAGGCCGATGCCGAAATCCGGCTGGATTTGGAGGGCGGACGCCTGGGCACCGCGGAGGCCGACTTCTTCCTGGACGGTGAAGACGGCGTAAAAATCGTAGGCTGGCTTGCGCTTGGATTTTTTCAGCTCGCGGAGGGTCTCGATGAGGACGAAGACCGAGGCGCGGTTGTCGAGGGATTTCACGTTCACGCAGTCGCCCAGTTCGATGAGTGGCGAGTGGCGGGTGACGAAATCGCCGATGGCGACGATCTTGTCGACTTCCTTTTTGGTGAGGCCGGTATCGATGAAGTAGTCGGTGATTTTGACGATCTTGTTTTTCTCGTCGGGCGACATGATGTGGACCGGCTTGGAGCCCATCACGCCCATGATGTCCTTGCGGCCGTGGATGATGACGCGCTGCGAGGTGAGGGTTTTCGGGTCGAATCCGCCGACCGGATTGAAGCGGACGAAGCCCTTGTCATCGATGTGGGTGACGATGAAGCCGATCTCGTCCATGTGGGCGGCGGCCATCGTTTTTTTGGCGGCGGACTTGCCTTTCTTGAAGGCAATGACGTTGCCCATGTTGTCCACGCGGACGTCATCGGCGAGGCCTTTGAGCTCGGCGAGGACGAGGCGGCGGATTTCCTTTTCAAATCCCGGAGCACCGGGAGCTTCACAAATACGGGCGAGCAAGGGGATGTCGATTGGCATGTCGAGGGGAAATTAGCGTGCGGGCTGCTGGTGGCGAGCGGGAAATAATTGCGGCTTGGCGGGGCGCGTCGGACGGTTACATTCCCGCGATGAAAGGACATTTGATAATCGATCTGGCCAACCTGCCGGAGGAAGGAAAGGGGTTTTCCGGCGAGCTGCCGAAAGAAATTTTCGACCTGCCGGATGGTGACGCACAAGCCGTCGGCCCGCTGCAATACGACCTGTGGGTACAGCGGTTCGGCCCGGAGTTGTTGCTGACCGGATCACTCACGGCACCGTTTGAATTGACCTGCGTGAGGACGCTGCATCCTTTTGTGCAAACGATCCGTTTGGAAAACGTGGCGATCTCGCTGGAGATCGAAAGGGAAGGGGTCATCGACACCACCGAAGCCTTGCGGGAGGAGGTCTTGATCAACTTGCCGGTGGACCCGCGGTGCGAGGAGGGGGACTCGCCCCAGCAGTGTGAAATCGATTCCCGATATTTATCAGTGGACAAGCCGGCGGAAGATGGGCTACCCACTCCGCCCCGCGCCGAGAGCGCCGACCGATGGTCTGCTCTCGACATTCTCAAGGACCTCAAGGACCAACCTTAACTAAACTACGACCATGGCCGTACCAAAACGCCGCCAATCCAAAAGCCGCCAAAAAATGCGCCGCGGCGCTACCCGCTGGCGTGCACCGATCTTCAAGAGCTGCCCCGAGTGCAGCAGCAAAGTGCCATCGCACATCGCTTGCCCGTCCTGCGGCTACTATCGCGATCGCCAGGTGCTCGACGTTGAAGCTCTCTGAGGCTAACAACGTGTCTTCCAAGCCAATTGCCGCTCGGGGGAAGTCCTCTTGCGGTGATTTTCCATTGCTCCATTCTTCCTGACCGAATTCTCAAGCCCGCATGAAAGTCGCCTTGGACGCCATGGGTGGGGACCACGCTCCTGCCGTCAATATCGGTGGGGCTATCGACGCGCTGCGCTATTATCCGAAGCTCCAACACCTTTATCTGGTGGGAAATCAGGAGATCCTAGAGGAGGAGTGTCACAAACAAGGACTCGATCTGAACGACCCGCGGGTGAGTATCATCCACGCCCCGGAAGTCATTGGCATGGCCGAGCTGGGTGCTAAAACCGTGCGCCGCAAGAAGCTTTCCTCCATCAGCGTCGCCATGGATATGGTGAAGGATGGCCGCGCGGATGCGTTTGTTTCCGCAGGAAACACGGGTGCCGCAGTGGCTGCCGCGACCTTGAAATTGCGGACCTTGCCCGGGGTGGATCGGGCGGGCATCGCCTCGGCCCTCCCGAACGAATACGGCATCTGCCACATCCTCGATGCAGGAGCCAATCCGGAGGCGAAACCCGAGCATCTCGTCGCCTACGCGGTGATGGGAACTGCCTTCTCGCGCGGCGTGCTCGGCGTGAAGCACCCGAAAGTCGGCCTAATGTCCAACGGCGAGGAAGACGAAAAGGGCACGACTTTCACCAAGGAAACTTTCAAACTGCTCAAACAAACCCCGGGCATCAACTTCGTCGGCAACGTCGAAGGCCGCGATCTTTTCGAAACGGAGCTCGATGTCGTGCTGTGCGATGGATTCGTCGGCAACATCATGCTCAAAACCATCGAAGCCACCGCGAAGGCGGTTTCCAAATGGTTGAAGGCGGAGATCCAGGGTAACCCGCTGCGGATCGCTGGAGCCATGCTCGCCCAAGGTGCATTCAAGGCGCTCAAGGAAAAAAGCAGCTACGAGACGTATGGCGGCAGCCCGCTGCTCGGGGTCAACGGCGTGGTCATCATCGCCCATGGATCCTCCACCGCGCTGGCCGTGCGCAACGCGATCCGGGTGGGGTTGGAAACCGTCGAAAACGGCGTGAATCCGCGGATCGAGGAAGCGCTGGCCGCCATTTCGCTGGCAGCTCCGTCCGAGGTTTCGCTTCAGGGCCTTTGATTTTCACTTCGCGCTTGTGGCATCCGTTCGGGGGTTTCAGTCTCCCGCCGCATGAGTGATTCGACGGCCTCTTTCCAAGTTTGCATCGCAGGAACCGGCAGCTATCTGCCGGCAAGAATCCTAACCAATGCCGAGCTTGCGGTGCAGGTGGACACCAGCGACGAATGGATCGTTTCCCGCACCGGAATCAAGGAACGCCGGATCGCCGCCGAGGGGGAATTCACCTCGCACATGGCGACCCACGCTGCCAGGAGGGCCTTGGAACAAGCCGGTCTCGCGGCCGAAGACGTCGAGCTGATCATCGTCGCCACCATCACGCCCGACACGCCGACGCCGGCCACCGCCTGTTACGTCCAACAGAATCTGGGCGCGAATCAAGCGGTGGCATTCGATATTTCCGCCGCCTGCTCGGGATTTCTTTACGCGATGAAAATTTCCAAGCGCCTGATTTCCGGCGGTGCTTTTAAAAATGCCCTGATCATCGGTGCGGAAAAACTCTCCGCCGTGACAAATTGGGAGGATCGCTCGACCTGCGTGCTGTTCGGCGACGGCGCGGGGGCTGCTGTCCTGCGCCGTGCCGAACCTCAGGAGGGTTCCATCCTCGCCACCGAGATGGGCACCGATGGAAGTCTCACCCATCTCCTCAACATTCCGGGTGGCGGAACCGCCTGCCCGATCACCCCCGGCAACGTCAACGATCACCTCTTCACGCTCACCATGATGGGCAAGGAGGTCTTCAAACACGCCGTGAACCGGATGAAGGAAGCGGCGGAAAAAGTGATCGAGCGCGCCGGCTTGCAGCCGCAGGACATCGCCTGCGTCATTCCTCATCAAGCGAATTTGCGAATCATCGACGCCATCGCCGATCGTCTCGCGGTGCCGAATGAACGGGTTTTCGTCAACCTCGACAAATACGGCAACACCTCCGCCGCCGCCGTCGCCATCGCCCTCGACGAGGCCAACCGCAGCGGGGTCTTCAAACGCGGCGAGCACATCGTGCTGGTCGTTTTCGGGGCCGGTCTGACGTGGGCCGCCGCCGCCATCCGCTGGTGAGGCCGGTCTTCGCGAGCCTTTTGAGAGTTGACGGGACCAGTTGGATCCATAGGATTTGTCATCTTCAGCGCTCGTTGTGATTGTGCCTCAAGAGCTTCAAGAAATGGAACGAATGAACCAAAAACCGGCACTTTGACGGATTTCCAATATGTTGATCTCCCCTCCCCTCCAAGATTTTCGTTTGGATTCCAACGCGGACGATGTGCTCTCCGTGAGCCATCCCACAGCGGATAAAGGTGATTTCCGAGGCTCGGAAAAACCACCTGTAAGGAAGCGCAAGGTGCTCATCGTGCAAGGCGACTGGGAAGCGGGCATGTCGAGGTTGGCCTTGGACTTGAAAGACGCGGGCCACCACGTGGGCAAGGTTTTCTTTTGTGCGCCGGATGTGATTTACAAAGTCCGGGGCATCCGGACGCACTTGTTTCGCAAGCCTCTCGAAGATTTCGATTTTTGGTTGCGCGAGTTGATCCGTGCCGAGGACTACGACACGTTTTTCCTCTACAATCATTATCGCCCTTACAATCAAGTGGCTTGGAACATGGCGACCGAACTCGATCTGGGTTGCTACGTGTTTGAATTGGGATTGATCCGGCCGAACTGTGTGACCGTATTCAGCAGGAAGTCCCTGCCCTTGCCCACCATGGTGAAGGCCTGGGAAAAGCTGCTTGCCGGGGGGCATCCGCCGAGGCCGATGGAAACTCCCTCGGAACTTTGCCAAGTCAGCACGCCTGCCAAGCTGGTGGTGTTTTGCACCAATTTCTTCCTCAGCAGGATCACCTCGCCGATGTTCCCTAACTTCGTGGACCAGCGGGAAATGAAACTCTGGAGCCACTTCAAGCATGGCGTGATCCATCTCTGGCGTTTCATCGAGCGCAGCAGGGATAGCGAGTTCGACCCGCTGTTTGCCGGGGAAATGTCGGGGACTTATTATGCCGTGCCCTTGCAAGTGCATAGTGACACCCAAATCACCATGTGCTCCGACTTCAAGTCGATCGAACAGTTTATCAAACGGGTGGTGAGTTCTTTCGAAAAACACGCCCCGGCGGAGACCAAGCTCGTTTTCAAAGTCCATCCGATGGATCGCGGCTACAAGGATTACATGGATCTCATCACCGGTCTGGATCACCGCCTCGGCGGAGGACGCATCTTCTATGTGGATCGGGTGCATCTTCCCACGTTGCTCGCGAATTCGCGGGGGGTGGTCAACATCAACAGTTCGGTGGGAATTTCCGGACTGGTCCACCATGTCCCGGTGATCACCCTGGGGAAAGCCGTTTATGATTTGGTCGATCTCACGTTTCAAGACGGGTTGGATGCCTTCTGGAGCCATGCGGAGAGACCAAAAAGTCACCTGGTGCGGCAGTTCATCAATTTGCTGCTGGAAACCAGTCAAGGGCGCGGAACCCTTTCCCAGCGCTGCTTTGACGTCCCCGGACGCTGCCGGGTCCAATGGCCGGCACCTTTTCAAGCGGAATTTTTTGGCCATCCGCCCCGCGACCACGGGACCGCATCCGCCGAGCCGGGGCAAAATCCGTGAACCGGTCACCATCGCGGCCCGCCCGGATCTGAAGGCCAAAAACGCCGAGATTATGGTTGTCGGGACGCCAATCCCGGTCAACGTTTAACAGTCTTCCGATTGCCCGCCACTTCCAGGTTCGGAGGTGGGTTTCCTTGCAACCGGGGGCAATTCCATCCTCACCCATCAACCAGCAGCTCCCATGAAAATTCCAGCCCTTCCAAAATCATTTGTCAACTTCCGCGCTGCCGGGCGCATCATCGCTTGCGCCGGCGCTGTCCTTGTCGCGGCCCAGTTCGCCCATGCCGCCGACCAAGTGGATGTGTTTTTAACCGGACTCAAGTTCGGCGCGGGGGAGTCCCTTCACGCCACCAGCAAGAGTCGCACCATCGACGCCGCTGCGGAGTATGAATACACCTTGACGGGGATTATCCGCGGCACTTCGGGGACGCCGCTTGCCAAGGTGATCAAGGTGGGAACTCCTATCAGCGCTTTTTTGGAATCCCTGTCGCCCGGCGCGTCCGATTTCCTGACTGGAAGCTTCACAAACCCAGGCGGCGTGCTGCCAGCCACGGTGCTTGACAAGAGGTTCTCCGGAACACGGAAGATCAAGGGTCTCGGCGACGTGAAGTTTTCCTTCAAGGTGGTGGGCAAAATACTCGCCGACGGACAGTGCGTCCTGGATGTGAAGAACGTGGTCATCAAGACGAATCCGCCGCAGGATCTTGGATCGATCACTTTCAGCAAAGGCTCGGCGCTGAACATCAAGGTCAAGCCCTGAGTCGCCGTCGGCAAACACGTCACCCGCTGCCCGGATGGACTTGTTCCGTCTCCGGCAGCGGATAATCACGATGGCAGACGCAGGCGTAGTGCGGGAAAAAGGCGGCAGGCGGCCATTGATCGGAAAAGCCGGGGCCGGTCCGTCCGCGAGGGGGCGGCACGGATCCAGTTTGAGTTTGATCGCCAACTGGATGCGGTGTGTCTTCGGCTTGCTGCGTGGGAAAGCTGCACCGCAGTGCGGTTCCAAGCTCGAGAAGCGTTACCACCTCCATCTCGGAGTGCATAAAACCGGGACGACCTACACCCAGACCGTCCTCATGATCAACCGCGACAATCTGAAGCGTGCGGGGGTGGAGTATTGGGATTTGGGCTACACGAGGCGGAACCTGACACCTTTTCTGGTCGGGCTTTCCCGCCGCAAAGCCTCTCTGTCTCCCACGCAGTGCCGGGAGCGGATCGAGTCGTTGATCTATGCTCCGGAGATTTCCGCTGCGAAACGAGTGGTGATCTCAGACGAGAATCTGCTCGGATTCATCTTCGATATCATCCGCAAGAACGGCTACAAGAACTTGGTTCGCAAGTTGACGCCGATGCGCGGTGTTCTCGGCGGCGACGTGAAGGTGTTCCTGACCGTCAGAAGTTATGCCGACTTCATTTCTTCCATGTACTGCGAGCTGATCACGACGAAACCCTATTTCACTTTCGAAAGGATTCGGGAGGGGAAATTCGTTTCCGGGTTGTCATGGGCGAAGGTCTATCGGGATTTGGTGAAGGTTTTCGGAGCTGAGAACGTGGTGGTGTGCGACTATCAAACGGTGTTTTCCCATCTCACGGAGTTTCTCTCCTTTCTCGCCGACGCCCGGATCGACTTCGAGCTACCCAAGAAGGAAATCCGCTCTTCCCCTTCCGCCAGGGCGGTCGGGTTTATCAGGACTGAAAGCGAGGAGCATCCCGAGCTGCCGGTGCGAAAGGTGGTTGCGCGGGCTATTTTGAAATTCCCCCGGAATTCGGAGAACCCGCAGTTCGATCCCTGGACTGCGGAGGAACGCGCGGCCTTGGATGAGCGATACAAGCGGGACATGGCCGAAATTCCGTGCTGGCGGCCCGGAGGAATCGGCTGAGTAACCCGCGCGGCAATTTGTCCTCCTCACGAGCCGGTAAGTCTCATAAACCTAAAGAGGAAAATGGAAAGATCGCCAAAACGCTGCAAATGACGTAACTCCAGCGTCATGGATACGCCGACGACGTTGATTCTTCCTCACCCAGAGGGTGAGCCGAAAAACACCCCCGTGACCCCACCCGGATCAT
>JANMJJ010000210.1:0-3439 GCA_031371325.1 Akkermansiaceae bacterium
TGAAAATTCGGCCGAAAATCACGGCTTCTGGGACAAGCTCTACCTACGCGATCCCGGAATTCCCGAGCGAACAGTCCGATGGTAAATTTGAGAGTCTCGGAAAAAGCATTGGCCGTAACAATTAGCTTCCCCCGCACTCCCCCACCCTTTTGTCCTACCACATCGTCAGCATCGATGCCCCGGACTGCTCGCTTTCCTGCAAGGACGGCCAGCTCACCTGCAAAAGCGCAGAAGGCAATCGGCAAGTGCCGCTGAAAGATGTCGGCGCGATCATCATCACGTCCTTTTCCGCATCCATCCACTCGAAGCTCCTGCTAAAGCCGCCAAATTCGGCATCGGCCTCGATCCCACCTTCGGCATCGCCCACGTCATCCGGGAAAACTCCACCCCACTTACTTACGACCTGATGGAACCCTTCCGCCCCTGCGTGGACCGGCGAGTGGCCCAGTGGGTGAAAGCCCACCGCGACACCACCGAATGGGAATGCACCCGCGAGTTTCGCCAGTGGGTAACCGGTTTCCCTTTGGAAAAGGTCGATTGGTTTGAGCTGAATCTCGACATCCGCAGCGTCATTGAAAGTGTCATGCGCTCCATCCGCCAGTCGCTCACCACCGCCACCTCCGGCCCCTGTCGCCCATGGACCCGAACCCTTACAAAATGGGATGGTTGATGGTCGCCTTTGACCTCCCGGTCAAAACGAAGGAAGAGCGGAAACGGGCCACCGATTTCCGCCATTTCCTGCTGGATGATGGATTTCAAATGATCCAGTTTAGCGTCTATGCTCGGCCATGCGTCACCTTCGCCCGTCAGGAAACCCATCTCCGAAGGATTCGACTGGCCGTCCCAAACGAAGGCTCCGTCCGCGCCATGGACATCACCAAAGCCCAATGGGAAAAGGCCTTCATAATCCACGGGAAACCGGCAAAAGAAGTTTCCGCCGAAGAAATGCCGAAGCAGATAATGCTCTGGTGACGACCTTTTGTTTTCCGAAAATCGCTGTATGACATTGATAATGAGCCGGAGGGTACATCTAGGATGTACCCCCGGTTTTTGAATCAAGGCAAAGCTGGCTGCGGCGGAAATGACTCCGAACGCCCGCAACCGTCCTCCTCCGCGCCTCAGCAACGCTCCGGTCCGCCACAACGCCCGAAGACTTCCAGGAAAACGACGACATCGTGTTCTGAAGTAAAATAGGCATTCCTGCCTGTTCTTCATTCATTGCACCCGGAAGAATAGGCATGAATGCCATTATTCACCTCCGGGTTTGCCTTGGCCACCGCCCGCATCCCGGTTTAGCCTGCCCGTCGATTGATTGAAGTTCGTTTCCAACGCGGCCTGCACTTGCCGGAACTCGACCTGTGGCTGGACCCGCAGGATGCCAAGCCATGGGCTTTCGTTTCGCATGCCCACGCCGATCACTTCGCCCGCCATGAATCGGCGCTGTGCTCGGACGTGACTGCGGCGCTGCTACACAAGCGCTTCCACCTAGCGGAGAGCCGGATCGAAGCGGTGTCATTCCATGTGCCGGTCGTGCGCAATGGCTTCCGACTGCGCTTGCTGCCGGCGGGCCACATTTCCGGCTCGGCAATGCTGCATGTGACCCGCATCAAGGACAACGCGAGCCTGCTTTACACCGGCGATTTTAAAACCCGCCGCGGTCGCACGGCGGAGGCGGTCAACTTTCTAGCAGCGGATACCTTGATCATGGAAACCACCTTCGGGCTGCCGAATTTCGAGTTTCCTGCGCAGATGGAAATCGAGGCGAGCATCTTGCGCTTCATCCAAGATGCCTTCGCCGACGGGGAAACCCCGGTGCTCTTCGGCTACTCGTTAGGAAAAGCGCAGGAAGCACTCGCACTGGTCACCGAGCACGGGATCCCCGCGCTGCTCCATCCGGCGGTCGCGGCGATGACCGTCGCCTGCCGCGCTGCGGGCGTGGAAACGCTGCCGGAACCGGTGGAGTTCGAGGGCCACGCGCCGCCGGGACATGTCGTGATCGCGCCACCTAACACAATCCGCTCGAAGCTGCTGCGTGGCTTAAAATCCAAACGCACCTCGATGCTCACCGGCTGGGCACTGCAACCCGGATCGAAATTCCGCTACCGGGTCGATGAAATTTTCCCGCTGTCCGATCACGCGGATCATCCCGGGCTGATGGAATGCATCAAGCGCGTGCGACCAAAGAAAATTCTAACCGTGCATGGCTTCGCCAAGGAATTCGCCACCGAGCTGCGCGGCAAAGGCATGGACGCGCGGTGCGCGATGGGCGGCGACCAACTCGAACTCTCGATCAACCAGGCGGCCCAACGGTTAGGATCGTCGGGCGGTCCGCGCCACAGCCGCGCGATCTGTGCGCTGGCGGACTTCGGCGATCTCTGCCGACTGGTCGGGGAAACCAGCAGCCGCGTGGCCAAGACCGATTACCTCGCCGCCTACCTGCGTGGCTTGAAAGATGACGAGAACCTCCGGCTCGCTGCGGTCTGGCTAACAGGCGAAGCGCTGCCACGGCAAGTCGGCTGGCGGTCGCTGCATGTCGGCTCGGCCACCATCCGGCGTGCCCTCATTTCGCTGCCGAACGTCAGGGAGGAACGCTACCGCGAAATTTCGCTCAGCCAGAACGACACGGCTCGCACCGCGCGGCTTGTACTTCAGGAAGTCCAACTCAAGCCGCAGCCGCTCGACCTGCCGGGGCTGGCGGCGTTTTTCAATGAGCTGCTCGCGGCATCCGGTTCGCTGGATCGCATCGACCGACTGGCAGCGCGGCTCGCGACCTTGCACCCGGTGGAAGGCGAAACTCTGGTCAAACTTCTAACCGGAGATCTTCGGATCGGGCTGAAGGAAGAACTCGTCGAGGACGCCATCGCCGCAGCGTTCAAGGCCGATGCCTCCGAAGTCCGCCACGCCCACATGCTCACCGGCGACATCGGGGAGACGGCGCTGTTAGCCCGCCATGGCAAGCTCAAGGAAGCCACCCTCCGCCCACTGGTGCCGGTGAAATGCATGCTCGCCACGCCGCTTGAACGGGATGAAGCGGACGATCGCCCGCTGTTTGAAAAACTGCCGTTCGCGCCGCCGTTCTGGCTGGAACCGAAATATGACGGCATCCGCGCGCAACTTCACAAACACGGCGATGCCGTTGCCCTGTTCTCGCGCGACCTTCGCCCGCTCGACGAAGAGTTTCCTGAGCTGCTAGCCGCTGCTAGAATGCTAACCGGCGATTTCATCCTCGATGGTGAACTCATCGCCTTCGCCGAAGGCCGCAAGCTCGGCTTCGCGGATCTCCAGAAACGCCTCGGCCGGCGGATGGCCGATGGTGATCTGTTTCTCACCGACGAAGGTCAGGACAGTTCGGTGCCGCTGCGCTTCATCGCCTTCGACTTGCTTTGGCACAACGGCGAAGATCTGCTGGGACATCCGCTGCTAGAGCGGCGCGAAAAGT
>JANMJJ010000022.1:0-10407 GCA_031371325.1 Akkermansiaceae bacterium
CTTTGGATTCTTCGGGCGCACAATGAAGACCCACACTGAAACATCCAAAGCGGTGTGGCGCTTCGCTTCCCACCGCACTCCACACCCTAACTCCCCCAGCTCCACCGCTCCGGGTGCCAGAGATAGCCCTTGCCCACCGGCTTGTGGAATTCATGACACTGGTCCATTCCACGATGACCCGCGTATTGACGCACCGCAGCGAGTCCGCCACGCTGCGGACATGAACGCAGCGCCTGTCGTCGGAATCATCATGGGAAGCACGTCGGATTGGCCGACGATGGAGCACGCCGCCCGCACCTTGCGGGACTTCGGCGTGGCGTGGGAGGCGGAAGTCGTCAGTGCGCACCGCACGCCGGACAAGCTGGTTTCCTACGCCACCGCCGCCCGCGGGCGGGGGCTGAAATGCATCATCGCCGGGGCCGGTGGTGCCGCCCATTTGCCGGGGATGACCGCCGCCATCACCGACATCCCGGTGCTCGGCGTGCCGGTGGAATCCAAGACGCTGCAGGGTGTGGACTCGCTGCTTTCGATCGTCCAAATGCCCGCCGGCATCCCGACCGCCACCTTCGCCATCGGCAAGGCCGGCGCGGTGAATGCCGCGCTGTTCGCGGTGGCCATGCTCGCGAACAACGATGCCCACCTCGCCGGGAAACTCGCCGATTTCCGCAAGAACCAGAGCGCGGCCGTGAAGTCCGCCGCGTTGCCTCCCCTCGATCCCATTGACTGATTGCATGTCTTCTAACATTCCTATCCACGCGCCGCATTGTGTCGTCGGCGTCATCGGTGGCGGCCAGCTTGGTCGCATGATCGCCCTCGCCGCCCGCCGAATGGGCGTGCGCACGGTGATCTGGACCGGCGGCCTCGAAGCACCTGCCGTCGAGTGCGCTGACGAAGTGATCGACCGTCCATTCGATGATCCGATCGCGCTCGAAGATTTTTGCCGCCGCATCACGGTGGCCACTGTTGAGTTTGAAAACATTCCCTGTGAAACCCTAGAGGCAGTCGCCAAATGCACCGGCCTCTATCCCGCGCCACATGCCATCTGCATCACGCAGAACCGCGAGCGCGAGAAGAATTTCCTGCGGGAAAATAACATCCCGCACACTTGGTTCGCGGTCATTGCAAGCACCGCCGATCTCGCCGCCGCGATGAAGGAGCTGAACGGCCCCGGCGTCCTCAAGACCGCAGATTTCGGTTACGACGGCAAGGGCCAGGTGAAGCTGGAAGGCGATGAAGATCCTGAGAAAGTCTGGGCCGCCTTCGGTGCGCCGCGGGCCGTGTTAGAGGCGTGGGTTCCTTTTGAAAAGGAACTCTCCGTGATGGCCGCGCGCGGGGCGGATGGCGTCACCGTCACCTACGATCCCGCAGAAAACCGTCACCGGCATCACATCCTCGATATCTCTATTGTCCCGGCACGCGTCTCGCCGGCGGTGGCCTTGGAAGCGGCCGCGATCGCCCGCCGGGTGGCCGAAGCGCTGGACTATCGGGGGATTTTGGGCGTGGAATTTTTCCTCAAAACAGACGGCACTTTGCTCGTCAATGAAATCGCCCCGCGGCCGCACAACTCGGGCCACCACACGCTCGACTCGTGTGTCACCTCGCAGTTCGCGCAGCAACTCCGCGCGGTGATCGGCTTGCCGTTAGGTTCCACCCGCTTGCTCACCCCGGTGGTGATGCTCAATTTGTTAGGCGACATGTGGCTGGACGAAATGACCCCGCCGGACTGGCTGCCGCTTTTCAAAGACGGCGAGGCCCACCTCCACCTTTACGGCAAGCGCCACGCCCGCGACCGCCGCAAGATGGGCCACGCCAATTTCATCGGCCATGATGCCCTCGCCCGCGCTGAGGCGCTGAAGGCGTTGTGGCTCGCCTGATGCTGCAAAACAGCGGAGATGAATTTCGATTTCTTCATCTTTCCCACCTTATCCATCCGTCAGCTCTCAACCGCGCCCTCTTCATCACCCACATATTCGAACAAGCCTTCAAAAACATCGGCAAGCTCACCACCAAAGATCTCAAGACCCTTCAAACCAAGACCTTTTACGGCAAGGAAAAGAAGTCCCTCGCCTACGTCATTGGGATCATGAACATGATCCTCCACGGCATCGAGGCCCCGAACATCGTCCACACCAACACCCTCACCGAAAACCTCGCCGACATTCAGGAAAAGGACCGTTACGACATCGTCATGGCCAATCCGCCCTTCGGCGGCAAGGAGCGGCCCGAAGTGCAGCAGAACTTCCCGATCCGCACCGGCGAGACCGCCTTCCTCTTCCTCCAGCATTTCATCAAAATCCTGCGGGCTGGCGGGCGCGCGGGCATCGTCATCAAGAACACCTTCCTTTCCAACACCTCACAACGCCTCGGTCAGCTTGAGAAAACTCCTGTTGGAAAGCTGCAACCTCCACACCGTGCTCGACTGCCCCGGCGGCACCGTCCTCGGTGCGGGCGTGAAAACCGTGGTGTTGTTCTTCGAAAAAGGCGCGCCCACCCGCAAAGTCTGGTTCTATCAACTCGATCCCGGCCGCAACATGGGGAAAACCAACCCGCTCAACGACGCCGACCTCGCTGACTTCATTGACCGGCAGAAGACCTTCTCCGACTCGCCCAAGAGCTGGAGTTTGAAGGTTGCGGACATTGATAGAGCCACCTGCGATCTCTCCGTGAAAAACCCGGACGGCGGCGAGGAAATCACCCACCGCAGCCCGGCGGCCATCTTGAAGGAAATCGCGGAGCTTGATTCTGAGAGCGCGAAGGTGCTTGGTAAGATCAAAGCACTGCTATGAACGAGAATCCAAGAGATGGGAAGAATAGGAATGATGGGAATCATGATTCCTCGAATTCCCATCATTCCCATTCTTCCTCAGAACCTCTCCTCCCGCCTCGCGGCGACTATCAGACTCTTCTCTCCTTCCAGAAAGCCGAGGTCGTCTATGACATCACCTTCCGCTTCGCGCACAAATATCTCTCCCGCGGGGACCGCACCGTGGACCAGATGATCCAGTCCGCGCGTTCCGGGAAGCAGAACATCCTGGAGGGCAGCAAGGCTGCGCAGACTTCCAAGGAAATGGAAATCAAGCTCACCAACGTCGGCCGGGCCAGTCTTGAGGAATTGCTCCGGGATTATTACGACTACCTCCGCGTCCGGGACCACGTCCTTTGGGAAAAAGACTCCAAGGAAGCCCGCTTCGTCCGGCGGCTTGGTCGCAAGACACCGCAGACGTTTGAGATCTATCGGGAGTTTGTGGAAACCCGTCCGCCCGAGGTCATCGCCAACATCGCGATTTGTCTTCTCCATCAGGCCAACTACCTCATCGACCAGCAGCTCAAGACCTTGGAGAAAGAGTTTGTGGAACAAGGCGGCCTGCGCGAGCGCATGACCCGCGTGAGGCTGGCGAACCGCAATAACCAAGGGAGAAAATAAAAGGCATTATGAATCGAAGAAATGGGAATGATGGGAAGAATAGGAATCATGATCTTCCGGCAATGCTGGGTGAACAATCACGCGCACATCCTGAAATTTGATGACATGGCGACTCAGCGCTTCGTCGAATTCTATTTGGAGAGCATCAAGCTAGACGACTACATCACCGGTGCCGCGCAGCCGAAGCTCAATCAAAAGGCGTTGAATTCAATTCCGATTCCGATCCCAAAGTCTATCGAGGAACAGGCTGACATCGTAACGAAGCTTGAAGGACTTCAAACCGAAACCCAACGCCTCGCCCGCCTCTACGAGCGGAAGCTCGCGGCGCTGGAGGCGTTGAAGAAGTCGCTGCTCCACCAAGCCTTCAGCGGAGCACTGTGAGGTTTTCTATTTTCCTCAATCCAAACTTTCGATTACACTCCCGCCCATGAGCACGCCCGACATTCGCTGGATTCAGCGCTTCGAAAACTTCACCAAAGCGGTGAAGCAGCTCACGCGATTCATCGAAAAGGGTGATCTCAATGAGATGGAGGAGCAGGGCCTGATCCAAAGCTTTGAATACACCTATGAGCTGGCCTGGAACTTGTTAAAGGACTTCTTCGAGGATCAGGGAGAGAGCAATGTGATGGGCAGTCGGGACGCTTTCCGGCTGGCTTTCAAGCGGGGCTTGATTGATGAGGGTGAAGTCTGGATGGACATGATCAAGAGCCGGGCACTGACCAGCCACACCTACAATGAGGAGACGGCCCACGAGGTCATCCACAGCATCCGCAGCGCGTTCTTTGGCGAATATGTGAAGCTGCAGGCCCGCTTTGAAACCCTCACGCAACAAGCCACATGAATGCCGCCCGGTTCGGTCTGTCCGCCGAGACATTGGAGAAAATCTGTGGTGTGCTGACCCAGCATCCGCAGGTGGAGAAGGCTGTCATCTATGGCTCCCGCGCCAAGGGGAACTACAAACACGGATCGGACATCGACCTGACGCTTCTGGGCGAGGCACTGAGTTTTAACGACCTGCTGAAAATCATGACGGAGCTGGATGATCTGCTGCTGCCCTACACGATTGATCTCTCGATTTTCCGCATGATCGATCATGAGGGACTGCGCGAGCACATCGGGCGGGTGGGACAAGAATTGTATCGTCGGCAGGACGCCGCCGCGCCACTGGAAGCCCTGCCTGCGTGAACGAAGCCGAAACCCAAAGCCTCGCCCGCCTCTACGAGCAAAAGCTCGCCGCGCTGGAGGCGTTGAAAAAATCCCTGCTCCACCAAGCCTTCAGCGGGGATCGAGGGCGAGATCGAAGTGGGCATGCCCCCGCTCACTCGCGAGGAGCGTGCATCCAAGGCAAAGGTGGAAATCAGCAGCCAATTCAACCCCAAGCAGCAAGCCTTCCTCGACTTCGTCCTCTCCCACTACGTCAACGTCGGCGTGCAGGAACTGGATCAGGACAAGCTCACGCCGTTGCTCAAACTGAATTACCACGACTCGATCCCTGATGCCATCGCGGACCTCGGCGCGGCATTGGTGATTAAAAAAGTTTTCGTCGGCTTCCAGAAATTTCTCTACGCCGAGAAGGTGGCGTAAACAGCGAAAGGATTACGTGAAAGAACAGAGCTGGGACTTGACGCGGCAGGGAGATGCACGAACCTCGCTGGGCATTGCCAGAAGCCGCTAACATCTCATCGTTTCTCGGGGATTCCCGTTGGAAGGACCGCTTCGACGACGAAATCCTCGCCGCCGCGAATCCGCTGGTTGGCAAGGTGAAGGACTTGCGGATCGAGGAAACCGCGCCGGGTTCGGTGAGTCTGATAGGAACCGTCGGCAAGGATGAAACGGAGGTGAATCTCTGGCAGTCGGGGCAGCGGTGGGAATTTGAAACGTTCTGTTCGTGCGACATCGGCAGCTTCTGCCACCACGCGGCGGCGCTTCTAACACGGGCGACAAAGGAGCGCGATCCGTCGAGATTGCAGGGCAGGGGAGTCGCCGGTGCGGTCGCGGCGGCGCTGCCGAGTGCGCGGGAATTGATGAAGGATCCGCCGCCGGATTTGCCGCGCTTGCGGATGGAGCCGCGCTTCGAGCTGCGGGTCACCCGCGAGCCGGTGGACAAGGCGACGCGGCTGCTGCTCCAGTCGTTAGGCCAACCGGACCCGGATTTCTGGATTTCTGCCGAGGCCTCGGTGGTTTACGGGCCGCATCGCAGTTCGCTGCGGTCCAGCTCGCCGGAGTGGGTGAGCTCGATCACCCACGACGGCCAGGCGGCGATCCTCCAACACGACGCCGCTGCGGAAAATGCCGCCACCCAACAGCTCCGCGATACCGGGCTTTCCTCGCTGCAATCGAACTCCGCGTGGCAATTTCTCCTCAACCTCAAGTCCCGCGACACGAACAAATCCAGCACGCCGGACCGTTGGTTTCCCGATCCAAGCCGCGTGCCGACCGATGGTTTCTGGCACCAGTTCCGCGGGGAAATGGTCGGGCGATTGGAAGCGCTGGGCTGGCAAGTCACAGTGTCGGAGAATGTCGGCCACCGCGTCCACGAGGCGGATCCGGCGAAGTGGGAAAGCTCGATCGACCCCGGCGATGGCGGCTGGTTCAGCCTGTCCGTCGGCTTCGAGCTGGGTGGCCAGCGCTATGATTTGCTGCCGATTCTAGCAGGATTGCTGGAACATGATTTTCTCGAGGAAACTCTCGACCGCCCGGACAACGGCCACATTTACGCGCCGCTGCCGGATGGCGACGCGCTGAAGCTGCCGATCGGGCGGGTGCGGAAAATCCTCAATCATCTCTCGGCGTTGATCGATCCGCGATTTCCCGACAAGGCACGACTCCACGCGCTCGACGCCGCGTCGCTCGCCGGTCTTGGCGGGTTGGGAATCGATACTCCGCCGGATCTCAAAGAGCTGGCGGCGAAGCTCAAGGACTTTTCCGGCATCGATCCGGTGCCGACGGCCACCGGCTTGCAGGCGACCCTGCGCGACTATCAGCTCGCCGGATTTCACTGGATGCAGTTCCTCGCCCGCCACGGACTCCACGGGATTCTGGCCGACGACATGGGTCTGGGGAAAACCCTCCAGACGCTGACGCACATCCTCACGGAAAAACAATCCGGTCACTCGCGCGGCCTGCCGGTGCTGGTCGTCGCGCCGACGTCGGTCGTCCCTAACTGGCGGGCGGAAGCGCTCAAGTTCACGCCGGATTTGCGGGTGCTGGTCCTCAACGGCCCGGAGCGGAAAAAGTATTTCCGCTCGATTCCCCATGCCGACCTCGTCCTAACATCATTCGCCTTGCTCCAGCGCGACATCGACAAGCTGGCGGCCGTGCCGTTCCATATCGTCGTACTCGACGAGGCGCAGAACATCAAGAACCCGCGCTCGAAGGTGGCGCAGGCCGCTTGCAAGCTGGATGCACGCAACCGCCTCTGTCTATCAGGCACGCCGATCGAGAACCACCTCGGCGAGTTGTGGAGCCTGATGAATTTCCTCGTCCCCGGTTTCCTCGGAACCGAAGACGCGTTCAACAAGCGTTTCCGCACGCCCATCGAGAAGGACGGCGACGTGGAACGGAACGCGGTGCTGAAACAACGCGTCGCGCCCTTAATCCTGCGCCGGACCAAGGACCAGGTGGCCAAGGAACTGCCGCCGAAAACCGAACTCGTCCACCTCATCGAACTCAACACTGGCCAGAAGGATCTTTACGAAACCGTGCGTGCCACCATGGACAAGCGGGTGCGCGAAGCCATCGCCGCACGCGGCATCGGGCAATCGCAGATCGTCTTCCTCGACGCGCTGCTCAAGCTCCGCCAGATCTGCTGCGATCCGCGGCTGCTGCCGGAAGACTATCCGCACGGCGTCCTCGAATCCGCGAAACTCGATTTCCTAACGGAGCTGCTAGCGCTGCTGATCGAGGAAGGCCGGCGAATCCTGATTTTCTCGCAATTCACCACCATGCTCGGGCTGATCGAGGCGCATCTGGTGAAGGAAAAGATCCCCTATCTGAAGCTCACCGGAGCCTCGAAGGATCGCGGCAAGCTCGTCGAGGATTTCCAGAATGGCAAAGCCCCGGTCTTCCTCATCTCGCTCAAAGCCGGCGGCACCGGCCTCAATCTAACCGCCGCCGACACGGTCATCCACTACGACCCGTGGTGGAATCCCGCCGCCGAGGCGCAGGCGACCGACCGGGCCTACCGGATCGGCCAGAACAACCCGGTCTTCGTCCACAAGCTGCTCTGCCAAGACACCGTGGAGGAGCGCATCCACAAGCTCCAACAGGAAAAAGGCAAACTCGCCGCCGGCATTCTGGCCGACGCCGACATTTCCAACCGCCTCGACGCGGCGACGGTTAGGGCGTTATTGGGGGAATGAACGATTACTTTTTATGATGGTAGTGTAGATACTCACTCCTGATGATTTCATGAAACTGTTTCGGGACCAGCCACCGAAGTGCTTTTCATTCGCGGTGGTGAAATGGGTGACGCCGTGGTGGCGGAGAGTCAAAGCGAGGCGGGCATCGATGATGTGGCGGAAACCGGTGGTGGTTTCGCCAGCCCATTGCCAATGCGGCGGGGCGACATCGGGTTCGTAGTCAGCTTGCTGCCATGTGGGATTGGATCGCAGGCTTTGCGCATCACTCCAGCCAGCGACCTGTCCTGCTGCTCGGCGATGGCTTTGAGCCGCTGGTAAAGTGGATCGGGAAACTGAATCTGCGTGCGGGTCATGATGGCTAAATCTCATCAACGCCGAGTCGATGTCAAACTACCCCACGCGAATGGCTAGGACGGCGACTGCTTGACGCGTTGGCTCGCGTCCCGCGACGAAAAATCCCGCCCATTCCGACTCTAGGATTGCCAAACCGCAATCCTCGACTAGGAATCTGCCCCCGGCGCGAAACCGTCGCCCGACAATCAGAAGCCATTATCGTTATGAAGGACCTCAGCAAATACCGCAACATCGGCATTTTCGCCCACGTTGATGCGGGCAAAACGACCACCACCGAACGTATTCTCAAGCTCACCGGCAAGATTCACAAAATCGGCGAGGTCCACGATGGCGCATCCACCATGGACTTCATGGATCAAGAAGCGGAGCGCGGCATCACCATCCAATCCGCCGCCACCACCTGCTTCTGGAAAGGCTATCAATTCAACGTCATCGACACTCCCGGCCACGTGGACTTCACCATCGAAGTTTATCGGTCACTCAAGGTTCTCGACGGCGGCGTCGGCGTCTTCTGCGGCTCTGGAGGCGTGGAGCCTCAGTCTGAAACCAACTGGCGCTACGCCAACGACTCAGAAGTCGCCCGCGTCATTTACGTCAATAAGCTCGACCGCATCGGCGCGGACTTCTACCGCGTCGTCGCCCAGGTCAAGAAGATCCTCGGCGCGCACCCGCTCGTCATGGTTCTGCCGATCGGCACCGAATCCGAGTTCGTCGGCGTGGTCGATTTGCTCACCATGAAGGCCCACGTCTGGGACGAATCCGGCCAGCCGGAAAATTTCAAGATCGAGGAAATCCCCGCCGATATGGTGGACAAGGCGAAGGAATATCGCGCCCAGCTTATCGAGACCGCCGTCGAACAAGACGACGCGATCATGGAAGCTTACCTCGAAGGTACCGAGCCGACGATCGAGCAAATCAAAAAGTGCATCCGCAAGGGCACCATCGACCTCGCGTTCTTCCCGACTTACTGCGGCTCATCCTTCAAAAACAAAGGCCTCCAACTGGTCCTCGACGCCGTCGTCGATTACCTTCCTTCCCCGACCGACGTCAAGCCACTCCCTGAAGTGGATGCCGAGGGCAACGAAACCGGAAAATTTGCCATCATCGACCCCAAGGCCCCGTTCCGCGGCCTGGCGTTCAAAATCATGGACGACAAGTTCGGCGCGCTCACCTTCACCCGCATCTATTCGGGCACCATCAAGAAGGGCGACACCGTGCTCAACTCATTCACCGGTAAGACCGAGCGCATCAGCCGCATGGTGGAAATGCACGCCGACGACCGCAACGAAGTGGACGTCGCCCAAGCCGGTGACATCGTCGCCATTGTCGGACTTAAGAATGTCCAAACCGGTCACACCCTCTGCTGTGAAAAAAACCCGGCCACCCTCGAACCAATGGTTTTCCCGGATCCGGTCATCTCCATCGCCGTCGCGCCCAAGGACAAGGCCAATGCTGAAAAGCTCGCCAACGCCATCGGTAAGATGATCCAGGAAGATCCCTCGTTCCGCGTCGAGACCGACGATGAAACGAACGAGATGATCCTCAAGGGCATGGGCGAGCTTCACCTCGACATCAAAATCGACATTCTCAAGCGCACTCACAAGGTCGAGGTCACCGTCGGCGCCCCGCAAGTCGCCTATCGCGAAACCATCACCAAGATGGTCAACGACAGCTACACTCACAAGAAGCAGTCCGGTGGTTCCGGTCAGTTTGCGAAGATCGATTACACCATCGAGCCCGGCGAAGTCGGCTCCGGCTTCATCTTCGAATCGAAGGTCACCGGCGGCAGCATCCCGAAAGAGTTCATCCCCGCCGTCGAAAAAGGCTTCAAAACCTGCGTCGATAAAGGACCACTTGCCGGTTACCCCTGCTTGGACTTCAAAGTCACGCTCAACGAAGGTGGTTTCCACGCAGTGGACTCCAGCAACATCGCCTTCGAAATCGCCGCGAAAGCCGCGTATCGCCAAACCATGGTCAAGTGCGCTCCGCAGATCCTGGAGCCAATGATGAAACTCGACGTCTTCGCCCCCGAAGAAAAAATCGGCGACGTCATTGGAGACCTCAACCGCCGCCGCGGCATGATCCAAGGCCAAGAGCCGACACCCGGCGGCATCCGCGTCAAAGCGGAAGCCCCGCTGAGTGCCATGTTCGGCTACATCGGCGACCTCCGCACCATGACCTCCGGCCGCGGCCAGTTCTCCATGGAGTTCAGCCACTACGCCCCCTGCCCGCGCAACGTCTCTGATGACGTCATCGCCAAGGCCAAGG
>JANMJJ010000214.1:0-20417 GCA_031371325.1 Akkermansiaceae bacterium
ATCTCGCGCCGACCGTCCAACGCGGCCAGATCTTCATCCCGATGCATTACCCCGAGGTGAACAACCTAACGCATTCCGCCTTCGACCCCCACTCGCGCCAACCGAACTACAAGGCCTGCGCGGTGGCGGTGGTGAGGAAGGCGAGGTAAATAGAGGGAAGGGAGGCCTCCTCCCTTCGCATGGACGAGTCGTCCATGCCCCTTACGAAGAGCGGCCTGAATCCGCATTGACGCGGCTAACGGCGTGTCCAAGCTCCCCGCATGATAGCGAGACTGCGGGGCAAGGTGATCGAGGCGTATCCTAACCGGTTGGTAGTGGATGTGCATGGGGTGGGCTATGAGGTTTTCATCCCGCTCTCGACGTTTGATAGGCTGCATGCGGCGGAGGGGCTGGAGGTGGATTTGCGGACGCACCTGCATTTCAGCCAGCTCGGGCAAAAATTGTTCGGGTTCGCGAGCGAGGAGGAGCGCGATGTCTTCCTGTTGCTCATCGACCGGGTGAGCGGGGTGGGTCCGACGATGGCGGTCTCGGTGTTGAGCGGGATGGACGTGAACCAATTCAAGAAATGCGTGGTGGCGGGCGACGTGGCGGGGCTTTCCAAACTCAAGGGCGTGGGCAAGAAAACGGCCGAGCGGATCGTGCTCGAACTCAAAGACAAGGTCGGCGTGACGGAGACCTGGCAGGACGCGGCGGCGGGGCAAGTGAGCGCTTCGGCGGCGGATGCGGAGCTGGCGCTGATCGCGCTGGGCTACAAGCAGGTGGACGCGCGCAAGGCGGTTAGAAAGGTGTTGGACGCGGAGCCGGCGGCACCGACCGAGGCGCTGGTGCGCGGGGCATTGCGGGCGTTGCAGGGGTGACTTCCGGAGTGCTCCGACATGTCGGCCTGTCTGAAAGCGGGGGACATGTCCCCACAGTCCGAGGCCGTGGCATTTCCAGGGCCGATTCTGGCAGATAGCTCAAATGGGGGGACGTTTTGTTTCTTGTCAGCGGTATTTCACCCGGACAACGTCACGACGACCTGTGGAAAAGTTTTCCGCCCGCCAAACCCTGTCACCCTGCAAGCATGTCTTTTTCTTCCGTGAACGAAAACATCGGTCACCACCGCTGGACCATTTGTGCGTTGGTATTCGCCGCCACCACCGTCAATTACCTCGACCGCAACGTCCTCGGACTGCTCAAGCCGGTCCTCTCCACAGACGGCGTGTTCGGCGCTCTCAAAGCGGACCAGGAGCTGAACTACTCGACCGTCGTGATCTGTTTCCAGATCGCCTACGCGCTGGGCATGTTGTTGGCAGGCAAGATCATTGACAAGGTCGGCACGAAATCCGGTTACGCCTATTCGCTGATCGGCTGGAGCATCGCTGCGATCGGCCATGCGTTCGGCCATCACACTTGGAGTTTCGGCATGTGGCGGGCCGCGCTGGGCGTCACCGAAGCTGGCAATTTCCCGGCAGCTAACAAAGCCATCGCCGAGTGGTTCCCGAAAAAAGAACGCGCGCTCGCCACCGGCCTCTACAATTCCGGGGCCAACGTCGGCGCCATCGTCGCCCCGCTGTGCGTGCCGTGGATCGCACTCCACTGGGGCTGGGAGTGGGCCTTCATCCTCACCGGCGCAGTGGGTCTGCTGTGGCTTGTATTTTGGTACACGATGTATCAATCACCCGCCGAGAAACTGCAAAACGGCCAACTCTCGCAGGCAGAATACAATTTCATCCACAGCGATCTGGACGAACAGGAGTCCGAGCGGGCGGATGTGGGAAAGGAAAAAGTCTCGTGGTTCAGGCTGCTGACATTCCGGCAAACCTGGGCGTTCGTCGCCGGCAAGTTTCTAACGGACCCGATCTGGTGGTTCTTCCTGTTCTGGCTGCCATCATTCTTGGAAGGGGAAAATGCCCGCAAGGTGCGTGATTACCTTGCCACCCACCCGGGCTTCACCGGCGACAAGGCCGAGCTTCCCGGCGTCATCAGTTGGCCCTTCGCCGTCGCAGTCGTTTACACCGTCTCCACCGCCGGATCGATCTTCGGTGGCTGGTTGCCGAAACGATTCATCAACAGCGGCATGGATGCCAACCAGGCCCGCAAGCTGGCGATGTTCATCTTCGCGCTGTTTCCCATGACGGTGCTGCTCGCCTCCCGGCTCGGTGCGCTCAACACATGGTTCGCCGTGGCGACGATCGCCATCGCCTGCTCGGGCCACGCCGCGTGGTCGGCTAACATCTTCACGACAGTCTCCGATATGTTCCCGAAAAAGGCGGTCGCCTCGGTCACCGGCATCGGCGGCATGGCCGGCGCGGTAGGCGGCATCCTCATCGCCCGCGCCGCGGGACTTTTGCTCAAGCACTACACGGCCCTTGGCAAGGTGGAGGTAGGCTACGGCATCCTGTTTGTCGTTTGCGGCTCCGCATACATCACCGCGTGGACGGTCATGCATCTGCTGGTGCCAAAGTTCAAGAAGATCGTCTTGTAAGCGTTCCAGTGATGGTAAGTCGTCGGGAGTGCCGGTGATCATTCCGATCAAAATGGCGATGCCGATTTCACTTCCTACGCGGGAGCCGTTTGCGTCGGCAGCGTTCGGAAGATAGAAGGGACCGAGATTTGCAAACCCTGCATATTCGAAGAGGAAATAGACCACGATTGCGGCGATGCCTCCGATGGCTACCGCGAAAAATCGCTGCTCCACGCCCATCGGCAGAATCCCGGGCCATTCGCTCATTTCGGCATCCACGCCTTCCCATTGCGGCCAATGAACGAGACTCGATTGGATGCCGATCTTGAGGGCCAAAGGCCCGGTCCTAAACCAGCCCGGGGCATCGCCCCGGGTCCACCGCCCAAAACGATTGAGGGCTGAAGGCCAGGTCCAACCCGGTGCCGATGGACCGCCCCTTCAGGGCTCAATTGCACGGGACGCCGATACCCAGGGCGTTGCCCTGGGCTGTGATCGGTCGCGCCGTTGGCGTTGGGAAGGAGGCCAATCATGAGCTTCCCCCGTTACAAGAAATACAAACCCAGCGGCGTGGAATGGCTGGGAAAGGTGCCGATCTTGAGGGCCAAAGGCCCGGTCCTAAACCAGCCCGGGGCATCGCCCCGGGTCCACCGCCCAAAACGATTGAGGGCTGAAGGCCCGGTCCAACCGTGTGCCGATGGACCGCCCCTTCAGGGCTCAATTGCACGGGATGCCGATACCCAGGGCGTTGCCCTGGGCTGTGATCGGTCGCGCCGTTGGCGCTGGGAAGGAGGCCGACCATGAGCTTCCCCCGCTACCCGAAATACAAACCCAGCGGCGTGGAATGGCTGGGAGATGTGCCGGAGCATTGGGAGGCGCGGCCACTGAAGAAGTTGGCTGGGTTGAAGACTGGAATCACACCGCCCTCAGATGATTTGGAAAACTACTCCGAGGACGGTGATTTCCAATGGGTGCGTCCTGAAGATTTGGACGAATCAGGCGCACCGACAACAGCATCTAAGTTTCTCTCCGAAAAAGGCTGGAGTCAGATCCGTCCCATCTCGGCAGGAGCTTCACTAATTTGCTGCATCGGGACGATCGGCAAAGTCGGATTCACCACCGCAGATGTCTCAACCAATCAGCAAATAACAGCAGCAAGTTTCCATTGCAGCCCTAGATACTTCTATTTTGCGCTGACTGCCGGCAGAATAACCTTGGAGGTGGAATCCACCGGAAACGTCCTGCGTATTTTGAATACAAAGCGTCTTGGGAAAATCGCTTTCCCTTCCCCTCCGGAAGCGGAGGCTAATTTGATCGCCGCGTTTCTGGACCGGGAGACGGCGAAGATTGATGGCTGGTGGCGGAGCAGCGGCGGCTGATGGAACTGCTGATAGAAAAACGCCAGGCCGTCATCTCCCACGCCGTCACCCAAGGCCTCAACCCCAAAGCCCCCATGAAGCCCTCCGGCATCGAATGGCTCGGCGACGTGCCGGAGCATTGGGAAGCGTTGAGTTTCCGCCGCCGTCACCGGCCAGATTGATGTGCGAGCGCTTTCCAAAAAACAACCCGCATGACCTCGCCCCCTCTGACAGAGCCATGAAGCCGATGAAGAATTGCCAAATTCTGCCCGGCTGGTATTTTCATTTGAACAGTCATGAGTGACCGGGTGCAGATCAAACCCACGCTATTCCAATGGGCGCAGGAGCGTTCGAGGATCAGCGAGGAGGTGCTGTGCGCGAAATTCCCGAAGTATCCGCAGTGGCTGACGGGCGAGGCGGAGCCGACGATGAAGCAGCTTGAGAAGTTCGCGGCGCAGACTTACACGCCGCTGGGCTACTTTTTCCTGAACGAGCCGCCGGAAGAACGGCTGCCGATCCCGGATTTTCGCACGGTGACGGATCGCCGGGTGGCCCGGCCCTCGCCACATTTGCTCGATACGATCTACGCGGTGCAACTGCGGCAGGAGTGGATGCGGGGATTCCTGATCGAGCAGGGCGAAGCGCCGCTGTCGTTCATCGGCTCGCGGACCTTGCAGGACTCGCCGGAAACAGTGGCTGCGGACATCCGCCAGACGCTGGGGCTGGATGCCGGTTGGAGCCGGAGTCTGGCCACTTGGGAAGATGCCTTGCGGACCTTGATCGAGAAGATCGAAGGCGTGGGCGTGCTGGTGATGATCAACGGGGTGGTGGAAAACAACACGCACCGGCCGCTGGATGTGGAGGAGTTCCGGGGATTTGTCCTGAGCGATCCGCATGCGCCGGTCATTTTCATCAATGGCACGGATGCGAAGGCGGCGCAGATGTTCACGCTGGTGCATGAGCTGGCGCATCTGTGGCTGGGACAGGGTGGGATTTCGGATTTCAAAGAACTGCTGCCGTCGGAGAATGCGGTGGAGATTTTCTGCAACAAGGTGGCGGCGGAGTTTCTGGTGCCAGCCGCTGAGATGCGGGCGGCCTGGCTGGAAGTGAAGGACTGCGAGAAGCCGTTCGAGCGGCTGGCACGCATCTTCAAGGTGAGCCCGGTGGTGACCGCGCGGCGGGTGCTGGATCTGGAGCTGATTTCGCGTCCGCGCTACTTCGCCTTTTACAAGGAGTATAAGGAAGCTGCCGCAGAGCGGCGGGCCAATGCCGCCAGTGGCGGGAATTTCTATCTGACGCTGGGGAGCCGGCTCGGGAAACGGTTCGGATTCGCACTATGAGCCATGACCACCGGACATTCCTGCTGGATGCGAACGTGCTGATCACGGCCCACCGCTCGTATTATGCGTTCGATCTTTGCCCGGGATTCTGGGACTCCGTGAAGGCGGGGCATGCGGCAGGCAGGATTTTCAGCACCCCGCGGGTGCTGGCCGAACTTAGACGGAACACCGACGTGTTGACTGGCTGGGTGGACGGCGAATTGCCACCGGAGTTTTTCCTGGATGACTCCGCAGCCGAAGTGATCTCGGAATACGGGCCGATGATGCAATGGGTGCAGTCGAAAGATTTTAATCCGGCGGCGAAAGCCAAATTCGCCACGGATGCCGATGGCTGGTTGGTGGCAGCGTCGAAGCAAACGGGCTTTTGTCTCGTGACTCATGAGCGGAGTCAGGATGGCGTCAAAGTCAGGGTGCCGGTGCCAAATGTCTGCGACGAGTTCGGAGTGGGCTATTGCAACACGTTCGAGATGTTGCGTGCATTGTCGTGTTGTTATCGTTAGGAAACGAGCACGGCGTGGTTCCTGCCAGATTTTTCCTTCATGAGCATCCACCAGGAAATCAGCTTCGAGTCGGAGATCTGCCAGCACCTCGCTGAAAACGGCTGGCTCCACGCCGAAGGGGATGCGGCTGGCTACGACCGGAAGCGGGCGATCTATCCGCCGGATGTGCTGGCGTGGGTGCAGGAGACGCAGCCGAAAGCATGGGAGACGCTGGTGAAGAATCACGGCTCGCAGGCCGAGGAAACGCTGATGGGGCGCTTGCGCGATCAGCTCGACCAACGCGGCTCGCTGGATGTGCTGCGGCATGGGATCGAGCTGCTAGGGCTGAAAGATTCGCTGAAGCTGGCGGAGTTTAAACCGGCGCTGGCGATCAACCCGGACATCATGGCCCGCTATGCGGCAAACCGCCTGCGGGTGATCCGGCAGGTGCGGTATTCGCTTTTTTCGGAGAACAGCATCGATCTGGTGCTTTTCCTCAATGGCATTCCGGTGGCGACGGTGGAGTTGAAAACGGATTTCACCCAGAGCATCGGCGACGCGATCGACCAATATCGATCCGACCGACTGACGCAGACGAAAACGATGGAACTCTTCGGCACGCGCCCGGATCCCACGCAGCCCGCCGGGCCGGGAAACCTACCCGCGCCGTTTCACGTCTATTCGATGCGGCAGGCGATCGAGGAGAAGTTCATTCTCGACGTGCTCCAGAACTACACGTCCTACAAACTGGCCTTCCGCCTCGCGCACGAGGGCAAGGACTACGACGAGAAGACGGTGGAGCGCAGTGCGGCGATGAAGGGCATCATGGGCTGGGTGCGGCTGCATCCATATAACATCTCGCAGAAAGTCCAGATCGTGGTGGAGCATTTCCGCGCCCATGTTTCGCCGCTGCTAGATGGCAAGGCCAAGGCGATGGTGGTCGTCGGCAGCCGGGTGGAAGCGGTACGCTGGCAACTGGCGATCGAGAAATACATCGCGGAGCATCATTACAAGATCGGCACGCTGGTGGCCTTCTCTGGCGAGGTCAGTGACAAGATCTCCGGCCCGGATGGTTTCACAGAGAACAGCACGGCGCTCAATCCGAACCTGAAAGGCCGCGACATCCGCGAGGCATTCAAGACGGACGAGTATCAGATCCTGCTGGTGGCTAACAAATTCCAGACCGGCTTCGACCAACCGTTGCTCTGCGGGATGTATGTGGACAAACGGCTGGCCGGCATCCAGGCAGTACAAACGCTTTCCCGCCTGAACCGCGCCCACCCCGGCAAGGACACGACGTATGTGTTGGATTTCGTCAACGACACCGAGGAACGCGCGATCTTTTACAAGCGTCTGTTACCGCTGCTGGAATTCGGCCGCGAGCGCGAAGGCATCGATCTATCAAAAGTGCAACTGACTCGGCACAAACTGATCAACTTGGGCAAACGCACGCTGTCGCTATACGAAGGCGAGACTTCTCTACTCGCGCCGCTGACCGAAGCCGGCAGCGGCAGCGTGCAGGAACAGGCGAAAGTGTACATGGCCGAGATCATCGAGAAGCTGAACGCACTCTTCGGTGCCGAGACGACCGATCAAGACCAACTGGTTTACGTGAACCACGTGATCATGGGAAAACTGTTGGAGTCGGAAACGCTGCGACAGCAAGCGGCTAACAACACCAAGGAGCAATTCGCCAACTCGCCCGATCTCAAAACCGAACTCATGAACGCCATCATGGGTGCCCTAGACGCACATGCCTCCATGAGCACGCAAGCGCTCAATTCTCCGGCGATGCAGCGCGGCATCAAAGATATTTTGCTCAACCATGCGCGGCTATGGGAAACCTTGCGCGGGCAACTTGCCAGCTAACAGCGATCAGCGGCAGCATGTGGGGACGAGACGTCCCCACTCCTCATTTCAAATCTTCCAGGCGCTGGCGGCACCAGGCGAGGCTTTCGTTGTATTCCTCGCTCTGCGGGCGGGAAGCTAGCAGATTTTCCCACAGGGCCACCGCGTCGGTGAAGGCGCGGACGGCTTGGTCTTTCCGGTTGGCGAGCTGGAGGGCGTGGCCGAGATCGCCTAGCAAGTAGGCCCCGGAACTTTGCAGTTGCTCGGGACGCGGGCCGTTGGACGCGGGCCCGGTTTCCAACTTGCCGAGCAAGTCGCGGGCTTTGCGGATGAGCGAGATTTCCTCGTCGCGTTGGCCGCCCATGCCTAACATCCGGCCTTTTTGCCACCACAGCAGCGCGAGCCGATAGGACACCAGCGCGTTGCCGGGGGCCGACGCGCGGATCGCTTCGAGCATGCGGATGCCTTCCTCGTAGTCCTTGATCGCTTCCGCGGAAAATCCTTTGTCGCGCAGGATTCCTGCACGCAGGCCGAGTTGGGAGGCTTTCCTTGAAACGGCTTCCGCATTGTCCGGTTGCTCGAGGACGAGTTGGTCCAGGAGTTTCATCGCTTCCTTGGACATCGATTCCGCCCCCACGATATCCCCGGAGAGCATGGCGGACTCGGCCGTGGCGCTGTAGCATCCGGCGAGGTCCAGCCGCAGCGCGAAGTCATCGGGCTGGTCCTTCAGGAGCTTCACCAATTCCACCACCGCCAGCGCCCGCAACTCGCGTGCGTCTCCCAGTTTCCCCATGCCTTCGAGAATCGTCGAGGATGATAAATAACAGCCGGCCAGCTCCGATCTCAGGATCGCCGCATCCGGGCGCTGGTCGGCGATCCGGTTGAGCGTCTGGGTTGCACGCAGCAGTTGTTCCAGAGCTTTGGCATCGTCGCCGCGGGCCGCCAAGATTTTGGCTTCGTGGAAATCTAGGATGGCGAGAAGCTGGTTCAGGCGGTCGGCATCGACCTCGGTTTGCGGCACCTCGGTTAGAGTCTTGCGGGCGGCGACGAAAGCGAGCTCAGTCCCGGGATCGGCGTTGGACTGGCGGAGCAGTGCCAGCAGAAGCGAATTGGTCGCCAGCCGGAGTTTCAACTCGGCATCCATCGGCAGGCCAGCCCACGCGGCCAGCGCCTCGCCAAGCCGTTTGCTGGCGGCTGGCGCATCGCCTGCGGCGAGCGAGATTTCCGAGAGTTGCAGGCGGATCCGCGCCCGTTCGTCGGCGAGGGCGGAGACGTTCGCCGCGCGTGTTAGAAAATCTTCGAAATAGCGTTCCAGCCGCTTCAGACGCAGTTCCCTGCCGTCGAGCGGTGGCAACAGGCGGTTGCCCTTTTCCATGGCCCATGCAAACAAGCGGTCGCCGATCAGTCGCGACGCTTCCAACCGTGCGAGGGACATTTCCCGCTCGTAAGCCAGCGCCTGCTGGGCCGCTGCCATTTTCGCCTTGGCATCCGACCCGGCGGCCACCGCGGTGTCCACGGCGGACTTGAGCGACATCGCTTCTTCGCCGCGCTCGGCGCGTTCTTTCAAAAGCTGCGAGCCTGTTAGTAGCCACAGGCAACCGAGCACCACGGCGACGGTGGTGGCGACACTCGCGAAAAACAAGCTCCTCCATCCCCGCCGTTCGGCCCGCCGCCGCTGGTCCATCAAGCCCTCCCGTTCCGCCTCTGCGGCGGCCTGGTTTTCCAACCGCTCGAACTCTGCCGCCACTTCCATCATCGTCGCCGGGCGTTCCATCGGATCGAGTGCCAGGCAACGGTCGATCCATTCGCGGAACGCGACTTCCAGCGGATTGGCGGCCGCCTCCGGCCAGATCACTGCGGGCCGGGCTTCGAGGTTCCGGGCGATTTTCCCGAGGTCCGCCTGGATGCCGTCCTTGCGGGTCTCGCCGGGTGGCGGGGCGACGAAATTGAACGTATCGTGGCACCGCGGAAATTTTCCAGTTAGAATTCGATAGGCCAACACACCGAACGAAAACACGTCCCAGCGGTAGCCCGCCTCGTCCAGATAGCCGGCTGGATTCCTGAGTTGTTCGGGTGACTGATAGAGTGCCGCGTCGGTGAAAATGAAATGCCCGGTTGCGGTCACGTTGCCCATCGCCCAGTCGCTCAGCAGGACTTCCCCGTCAGCGGCGAAGAAGACATTGCCCGGCTTCAGGTTGCCATGGGCGACCCGCCGCTGGTGCATCCGCGCGAGGGCGCGGGCGAGCGATCTAACCAATTTCCAGGAGCCGGTCCCAGGATGCTCGCGCAGCAAGTTTTGCAAATGGCGCGGGATCGGATCGGTCCCGTCTTCAGCATCCGCCACCAGCGGGGTGATCCAGAACGGACGGGTCGCCTTGAAGTCCGCGGCGATCACGGGCATCACGCCGGAGGGCCAGCCGCCGGTTGCCAGCCGCTCCGTCATTTTTTCGAGAAGCTGGCGCGAGATCGCCCTTTCCTCGAAAACCTTCACCACGCAATCCGCGCCGGCCGCATCCTTCGCTTGGAAAACACGCCCGCAGCCGCCGTAGCCGACCAGCTTCCCCGGTTTCATCCCATCCCCGCGCGGCACTTCCATCGCCGCCTTTCCTAGGGCACAAATCCTTCCACGCCAACCCCTAAGGTGGATCATTTTTTTGAAATGATCCTCAGCCAGCGGTCGTATCGGGTGGTTGGGTCGATCCATCCCGTGACCTGCAATCGCCATGATTCCCCGATGCCCCGGTAATCCCCTTGAGCGCCACTCGTCCCGCCGCGAGTTCTTCCACGTCGGTCTGCTAGGCGGTCTCGGGCTCACGCTGCCGCAGTTCCTCCGCAACCAGGCGTTGGGCGACACTAAATCCTACGGCAAGCACGAGGCGGTGGCGCAGGGCATCATCCACATCTTCCTGCCCGGCGGACTCGCCCATCAGGAATCCTTCGATCCCAAACCATTCGCGCCCGCCGAATACCGCGGCCCGTTCGGAGCCATCGACACCAAGATCCCCGGCATCCAGTTCGGCGAGTTGATGAAGGAAACGGCGCAGATCGCCGACAAGATCACGCTCATCCGTTCGATGTCCCACGGCGAGGCGGCCCACGAGCGCGGCACCCATAACATGTTCACCGGCTACCGCCCGTCAACGGCGCTCGAGTATCCGTCGATCGGCTCGGTGATTTCCCACGAGCTTGGGTCGCGCAATGATTTGCCGCCTTACGTCTGCGTCCCATCCGTCCCCAACGAATACGCGAACTCCGGTTACCTATCCTCCGCCTTCGGCCCCTTCGCGCTCGGCGCGGATCCGGCGCAGGGGGATTTCCAGGTGCGCGACCTGAACCTGCCCAACGGCGTGGACGCCGCCCGCTTCGCCCGCCGCCGGTCACTGTTGGAAACCGTGGACCAGCATTTCCGGGCCTTGGAGGAATCCGATGCTATCGACTCGATGGACGCTTTCTATCAGCACGCCTACCAGCTCATTTCCTCGCAGAAAGCCCGCGAGGCCTTCGACCTCAAGTCCGAGCCGGACGCCCTCAAGGACGAATACGGCCGCACCGCCGCCGGCCAACGGATGTTACTGGCCCGCCGCCTGATCGAGGGCGGCGTGCGTTTCGTCTCCCTAACCGCCGGCGGCTGGGATCACCACGAAAACATCAAGGGCAACATTCAGAAGGAACTTCCCCAGACCGACAAGGCCATCGCCGCACTCATCCGTGACCTAGACCGGCGCGGCATGCTGGACTCCACGCTGGTCATGGTGACCACCGAGTTCGGCCGCAGCCCGAAGATCAATGCCACCGCCGGCCGCGATCACTGGCCACGCGTTTTTTCCACGATGCTCGCCGGCGGCGGCATGAAACAAGGCTACGTCCACGGCGCGTCCGACGCCCTCGGCGGCGAGGTCGATACCGATGGAGTGAGCGTCGCCGATCTCGCGACCACGCTCTACAATCAGATAGGCATCAACGCCGACACCGAACTGATGTCACCCGGCAACCGCCCGATCGAAATCGTCGCCGGTGGGCAGGTGCTGGATGCGCTGCTGGCGAAGCGGGCATAACCGTAGCGGCCGCACCCTTTCCGTCAGAAAATCAAACCGCAGATGGACAGGATGAACGCAGATGGAAGAAGGGATAAGAATATGTTTTGAAATGAAAGCGAGAATCCCTATCAGCTCCCCTCGTCCATCCCTCTTATCTGCGTCTATCCTGTTCATCTGTAAGTGAAAAACTCCAAATCCCCCGCGTCCCACAGCCACCCGTCGGTCGCAGACCGCCGCTACATGAAACCCGCCCTCTTCATCCTTCTATCACTGTTCACGCGCCTATCCGCTTTTTCGCCGGAGCTCCACCTGATCGAGCCGCGCGGCGGGCAGCGCGGCACCGAGGTGGAGGTCCAGTTCCTCGGCAAGCGAATGGAGGATGCACGCGAGATCTTGTTTTACGAACCCGGCATCACGGTATCAGGTTTCACGAAAAACGACGAAAGGGAAGCCGATGCCAAGCTCGTCATCGCCCCCGACGCGGCGCTGGGCGAGCATTCGATGAGAGTCAGGACCGCTAGCGGGCTGTCCGAACTCCGCTCGTTCTGGGTCGGCCAGTTTCCCACCGTCGCCGAGCTCGAGCCGAACGCCACCTTCGACCAAGCGCAACGGATCGATCTCAACCGCACCGTCGAAGGCATCGCCGGAAACGAGGACGACGACTACTACGTGTGTAGTTTGAAAAAAGGCCAGCGTCTATCCGTCGAGGTCGAAGCCATGCGCCTCGGCCGGGTGTTCTTCGATGCCTACGTCGCCATCCTCGACCCGAAGAAATTCGAACTCGCGTCCTGCGACGACACGCCGCTGCTGCGCACCGATTCCTTCGCCTCCATCATCGCGCCAGAGGATGGCGACTATCGGATTGTCGTCCACGAGGCCGCGTACGAAGGCAACGACCAGTGCCAATACCGCCTCCACATCGGCACCTTCCCCCGGCCCAAGGCGGTTTTCCCCACCGGCGGCAAACCGGGCGAGACCGTCGAGTTCACCTTCATCGGCGATCCCTCAGGGCCGATCAAGCAATCCATCACCCTCCCCGCCGGGGTCCACGCCAGCTTTCCCATCTTCCCGAGCCAGCACAACCTATCAGCCCCCTCGCCCCACTGGATCACCGTCTCCCCGCTGGAGTCCGTTCGCGCAATTTCTCCCAACCCCGATTTCAAATCCGCCACGCTCATGCCGCCGCTTCCCTGCGCCGCCCACGGCGTCCTCGATGGCGAGGCCAAGGCCGGTTGGTTCAAGTTCACCGCAAGCAAGGACCAGAACCTCGTCCTCCGCGTGCTCGCCCGCAGCCACCGCTCGCCGCTCGATTCCGTGCTATCCATCCACGCCGCGGATGGAAAACAACTCGCCGCGAACGACGACCAAGGCGCACCCGATAGCGTGATCAGTTGGCCCTGCCCGGCCGATGGCGAATACGGCCTGAAAATCCGCGACCAGCTCGACCGCCGCGGCCCGGACTTCACCTATCGCATCGAAGTCACCAGCAAGTCCCCCGCCCTCGCCGCCAGCCTGCCCGTCGTCGAGAAGGTGAACAGCCAGAAGTGGAAAACCTTCCCCATCCCGCGCGGCAACCGCTACGCCGCCGTCGTCAACATCACCCGGGAAAACATCGCCTGCGATTCCACCTTCGTAGCCGGCTCCCTGCCCGCCGGAGTCACGATGCACAGCCCGCCGGTACCACGCTCCATCACCACCTTTCCCGTCGTCTTCGAGGCCGCGCCCGATGCCCCCGTCGCCGGCAGCCTGCAGCCGTTTTCTCTAAAATCCGTCGGCGATGCACCGCCGCTAACAGGCCCGCTCATCGACACCATCAACCACGTCGATGTGAACAACGAGGGAGCCTATCACTCCGCCAGTTTCGACCGCATCGCCACCGCCGTCACCACCGAGGCACCATTCAAGGTCGATCTGGAACCGCCCGCCGTCCCGCTCGTCCGGAACGGCACGCTGTCCCTCCACGTCCGCGTCACCCGCAACGCCGGCTACGCGGGGCAAATCAGCGTCCGCTTCCTGTGGCAACCGCCCGGCGTCACCGGCCCCGTCACCATCGACATCCCCGGCGACCAATCGGAAGCCGCCTACGAGCTCAACGCCAGCACCGACGCCACCGTCGCGGAGTGGCAGGTCTGCGTCCTCGCCGAAGCCAATACGCCGCAGGGTCCGGTGCTGGTTTCCTCCGCGCTCACCCCACTCAAGGTCGCCGAGGCATACATCGCCATGACCCTTGATCTCGCCGCCACCGAGCAGGGCAAGTCCACCTCAATGCTCGCAAAAATCGAAACGCCCCATTCCTTCGAGGGAGCCGCCGCCGTCGAGCTGCTGGGCCTCCCGATCGGCGCGACCTGCCCGCCCCTAACATTCACCAAGGACCAAACCGAACTCACCTTCCCGATCACCGTCGCCGCCGACGCCAAGGTCGGCAAACACAACGGCCTCTTCTGCCGGGTGAAGGTTCCGGAAAACGGCACCACCATCCTCCATCAGACCGCCATGAACAGCACCCTGCGGATCGACGCCCCTTCACCCGCCCCCGCCGCCGAAGCGGAAACGAAAGCTCCCGCCACACCCCAAGCCAAGACCGAACCCGCCAAACCTCTGTCCCGCCTCGAACAACTCCGCCAGCGCGCCAAGCCCTGACAACCACCGTGATTGCGCCCGTCAAATCCGTCAGCGTCCTAAAATCCCCCCCTACCATACCGCCGCTGATCGCGCATCCTCGCCGGGATGTCCAAATCCCACCTCACTCCATCCCGTCGGCTTGTTTGTTCCCACATCCGCTTCGTCGAAGTTGATTTCCCACGACCGCTCCGGCCCCGCCTCGTCATCGAAGTCAGCGAAGGTCTCTCGCTCCTGCTAGAAGACCGCGCCGCCATCCCACTCGCCGCCCAATTCATGACCGTCATCATAATCCGAAACTTCTCGCTGGGTCAGTGAGCCTACGTCCCTCGCGATCTTGTTGAATCACGACGCAGACGGTGGGAGGTTTTTCGAGTGACCTAGCAGAAAGCTTTTTTTCGGAAGGGGTAAATGCTCAATCCTTGATGATCGAGATGGACTTTACCGGATCGAAAAAGATTCCGCTCAGCGATACGGCATCACCCCGCACCTTGTTGATTCTGAATTTCGCCGATTTGCCATACTTGTAAATCAGGTAGGCCCCACCGGCATGATTGGCCACGATCTTGACTGGCGCGATCAGGTCCAGGGTGTCGGCATCGAACATCTCCACCGCCATGCGAGTCCCCTTTCGCTCCCAATCCACAAAATACAGGGCGATCTGATACTCCCGCTTGCCATCAGTGCCAATGGTCACCGACATGGTGTTATCCGGATTGGAATAGCACGTGGCGTTGCGCTCCGGACTGTTTCGCTCATCGGCTGCAAGCGCCCGCTTGTCAGAGGTGCGAGAGGTCCAAACCCTCGGTTCTGGCAGGCCATTTTCCGGGAAAGCCCTGAAGTAGCCAAGCGAGGTCACATACTCTGGAAGTGACTTTTTGTCACGGCCTCCACCGTCATAATTGCAAAGAACATACCCGTCTTTCCCATAGTTGCCTCCCCAGTTGCCGCCGGTGGAGGTATCCAGTTCAGCCACTTTCGCGGCATATTCCACTGCGGCTTCCTCGTAGGCTGGAGTTTTGCCGGTGTAGTTGATGGAAATGGCATACTTGGCTGGCTGCACCGAAGTGAAATACACAAACCCGCCATCCTGGTTCGCTCCGCCGATGCCGTCCACGGCATGATAAACGCCATCCCATGCCAGCTTGCCATTGATAGTGATGTTGGCTATGGCTTTCTCGACTTTGGGAATGCCGATGCGACCGATGGTCCCCTTGGGTGCGGAGACCGTGCATCGCCCTGATGTAAAATCGAAACTCGCGGCAATGTTTCCCAAAGGAGTGGGCGTGTCCCCTGACACCCGAGTCAAACTTCGGCCGGGATGGGGCAGGATGTCATAGGTTTTGAAACCCGGCAGCGTGGGCACGATTCCCAGCACTTCTTCATTGAGCCATTTCACCACTCCCGCCCCCCACGGATGACATAGGCTGACGATTCCGCTCTGACCGTTTGGAACTGCGGCATTGGGCGCGATCACGTCATTCCACGACGGTCGGTAAACCTCGTAAGTCGTGGTCGCGCCGTTTTTGACCATACCGCCCCACATATCTCTGACGGAACTCAATGCTTCGTCGTACTTTCCCATACGCGCCATTGCTTGAATGATAAAATACTGGTTGAAGGGCGAAAGGGAAACGCGGTTGACCCGATCAGTGAAGTGCTTCCCAGACAACGAGTCTCCTTCCTGCTTGCTCAAACTTCCGGTATTGATGGCGTCCGCAGCGGCATGGAGTCCGAAACCGGCAGACCAGGAACTGCTTTCCCGGAGTTCGGCCATCTTGGCACTGGCATATCCGGCGTATTTCTCTTGCAGATCATTCCGACCGTATTGCCCCATGACCGTGGCAAAGTCATTCCATGCCCGGATCGACAACATCTTGTAGGCATTCTGCGCTTCCTGACAGGATCTGAACCAGATTTCGAATCCGGCACACAGCCGTTCATCCCACCCATAGAACCGGAGTTGCGGATTCGGTCCGAAGACGGCGTGGGCATCATCCAGCTTCGCACAGGCATTGTTGATATAGCGTTCAAGCGTTGCGGCATCACCCGTGTATTTGTAATAGTCCAGTAAACTGAAAACCCAATACAGTGAATAACTGCGGATGCCGTTGCTTTGCTCCGAGGTGTTGTCGATGTTCTTTCTGATGAAATCGAAATTGCCGAAGGCGACCAGCGCCGCAGCTTGAGACGTGTGCGCGTCCCCCGTCCATGACATCCGATCCCCGCGATCCATCAGGATGGAACCGAAGTAATCCTTGCACAGAGAGGCTTTCACCCCATAAGCGGACATATACCAACTTTTCGTGAGCAGAGGATCGCTGCACGAAAAGCTTCCCTCATAGTTGGTCGGCTTCACCTGGCACACGGCCCGGATGCCCGTGATGTGCCATGGTTTTTCAACCGATTTGACATGGATCCAAGCGAAACGCATTCCATCGTAAAGTTCGGGATTCAGTTCCAGCCGGTAGGTATTGCCGTGTTTCACGGGCACTCCAATTTTCCTAATTCCCGGTTCATTGGATTCACTGATGCCCAGCTCGACACCGCCCGGGCAGTCGGGACTGTCGAATTCCACCCACGCACCGCTTACGACGCCGAAGTCCAGACGAATGGAACCCGGCTTCCTGACGGTGATTCCGGCTTTATCAGCGGTCGCCGAAGACAGCCCGCTGAATGAATCTGCGGCGGCGGAATTTACCGCTACCGGATTGAGGAAATAAATTTGCAGTCCATCGGTTTCCTTCGGCTCCTTCCACCGATAACGAACCAGCGGATCCGGCGATTCTTCAATCAGCCGGTCTTCGAATTTTCCGCCATTCAAAAATGGATAGGGTTCCTTCACACTCTCAGAACCCGCCGGAGAGAGAGTCGCCCGCAGCGCGGGTTCCTTAGCATCCGCAGCACCCGCATCAAACGCGCCGCCAAGCCCCATGACGCCGGTGGCCAACACAGCCATGGTCCTAGCTGCCGGACGCCAACGCATGCCATTTTCATCAGACGGCCCGGGCGATGTATTTTTTGAGATTTTCATGGAGTCGGTTATTTCCGGAATGAAGCAATCGGCACCTCGCAGAAAGTGAGTGCCGCGATGCCATTTTCGCCGCGCAGCAGTGTTCTCTGGCTCCATGACTGACCGTTGATGTATGTGATGTCCTGTGCGCCGGAGCCTGCCGTTAGTTTCAAGGTGACCGAGTTCCCGCTCACCTTGCCTGAAACGACCCTACCCTCCGTCCCATCAAGGTAGAACTGGCTTGCGAGAGCATCGTCCCACTTTACAGGTTGGTCGAATTCCATCACGATCTCATCGTGCTTCGCGCTCGTATAATACGCCCGCTTGAGATCCGGCGGAGTGATGGAGGCGGGTGGTGCAATCCCGTAGTTGAATTGCTCGACGAGCGGGCCGATGAGCCGGGCGAACTCCGCGTAACCTTCCGGTGGATAGTGACAACCGCCGGGAGGATCGATACCGAGCGTGGACATGATGCTCATTTTGGAGAACGCGGCCGGGAGAGTGCGCTGGACTTCCCGCAAACGGCTGTCGGAACCCGCGCGTCCCATGGAGCACGCGTAGGGCCATATCTGGAACACATAATAATGCTGGATGTTAGGGTAGTCCTGCTTCCACGCGGCGGAGAGATCCAGGAAATACCGCCGGTAATCCTCCCAACCGTAGCCGCCGGTCGGCCCGTCGGAACCTTGGTCGTTCTCACCTTGATGCCATAACATGCCGCGGATGCCGTGGGTGAGCTTCGCTTGTCGCACGCGCCACAACAGGCGTCCGTAAATAGTGGTTGGATCCTCAGCGTTTTCAGGATTCCGCTGGTGCTGGTCGATGCGGGTGCCGCCGACCGCGCCGTTGAGAATACAAATCGGCATCTTGTGATTCTCCATCAGGCGCTTGGCCAGATCGAATTCCCAATAGCCGATTGCCAGCCGGTCGCCCTTGCTCCTGCGGATGGCCGGTCCCCAGCGGACGCTTTTCGGATCATCGCCGGTGCTTCCGAAGCTGCGGATCCATTCGCTGGTCTCGGGAAATTCCTTGTCGCCCCATGAGGTCGCGACTGCATTGGATTGCCCGTTGACCAGATAGGCATCGCCGCAGACCATGTCACTAACGGTTCTTAGGATGGTTTCGTGTCCGCCTGTCGTGGCGCCGAATTCCACTTTGTATTTGATCAAGCCGGGCTTGAGCTTGACAGCAAAGGCATAGGATTTATCCGCTGCCAGTTTCGCGCTCTCATCCTGGTAGGCTTTCCCGTCAGCATATATCTTAATGAAGACCGAGTCAGCGGCTTCTGTCAGTGTCCCGTTGTAAAAGAGCGTGCCTTCATTCTTATCGTCACGGGCGTAGAACTGGCCGTCCTCGGGTTGCTCGTCTTTCGCCGGGACGGCGGCGATCCACGGATCTAGCTTCGGCTCGGTGACGTTGATCGTGGTTGACCGGGTGCTTGGTTTTCCACCGTTGGAAATCGTCGCCGTCACGACCATCTTGCCGCTACTTTGAGCACGCTTGAGAAACAGTTTTTCAGCCGTCGTGTCCTTGATGACCGCGATGCCGGAAACGTCCCAGGTCACTTTCAGATCGCCCGCCTGCTTCGCTTGCATGGCGCTCAGATTCCCAATCTGCGGGGCGATCTCAATCGGCGTGCGACCGTCCCAAGTGGTCGGCGCTTTCAGCGTGAAGACGGGTTCTTCGATCGCCTCTTTGATGGAGATGGGAATGTCCTTGGTCTTCACACCGTCAGGATAAATCGCCTTAAATTGCAAGATCGCCGTCTGATCTCCCGTCACGCGACCCGCGTCGAAGGGGAATGAAAAACGATCGCTGGAAACAACCGTCTCCTTGCCGTTCGCTTTCAGAATCCAAAACACTTTTTGCGCGCCGCCCGCCTTCGCGCAAATAGTCATGCTTTTCCCCTCGGCCACGGTAACCTCTTGATTGTTCACTGCGAATTCATCACCCGGCTGGATGAGGGAGCCTGTCAAGGTTTGCAGCGCCTTCTGGTTTTCATATTGTAATTTCACCCAATCGGCCGAGCGCTTGACTTTGGAGATCCGCACTTCGTCGATGTCGCCAAGGAAATCATAGTCGTTCTTCCAACCACCGATCCACAGCCCGCAGGGGTTGGGGAGATCCAACGGCTGGCCCTTGTTGGTGGAAACACCGTCTAGGATACCATTGATATAGACGCGTGAATCACCGTCTTCATAGGTGTGGATCACATGGGTCCATTCCGAAAGCGGCAGCGTGCTTTCACCCGCCACATCGGCACCGGAGAAGTAACACCCGATGTTGATATGCGGCGGGCTGGCGAAAGCCATCACGACCTTGCCCTGATTCTTATCATTACCCCAAGCTATGACTTTGCCATTCGACTTGTCCGCGCGGAACCATGCTTCCGAACTATGCGGGCTCGCTTCTGTTGGATAATTGGTAATCTTGTCACCAGCGGAAATCCCCTGTTTGCCCGCGAAATGCCTGGCCTTGCCGATGACTCCCGTGGTGGCTGTCGTGCCCACGTCGGTGGTTTCCAGCGTTCCGATTTCATCCTTCACCGGATCGTCCATGTGCCAGACGCTCAGGTAGCCATTCGATTCGTTGAAGACCGCCTTGCCATCCGATTTGCTCGCGGCATTGCTTTTTCCCCAAAGCATGTGGATCACTTGTCGCGCATTGCCGGCGATGTGCGGAATGCGCACCCAGATGCTTGCGGTCCCGAGTGTGGGATTCCATTCCTCCAACTGATAGGCGAGCTGGACTCCGTCCGCCCCGGTGAAGCGAATATCATCCCCATTGGCTTTCACTTGGCTGAAATCGAACCAGTCCTTGTGCAGGCGGACCAACATCGGGAAGTTATCAATCGAAGCCGAAGCCGGGAGATCCGCGCCTTCGGGCGTGGTCAATAAGGTGATATCACCCATGCCATATTTTTTTTCGGCCAATTGAATCACTGGCTTATCCGGTTTAATATTTTTCTCCTTCACCGTTAGGATCATCTTGAGTTGGGGCTGGGTGGTGGCGGACTCGATGATCTTGATGGTCTCTTTCACCGCCGAAGTTCTCATTCCATTGAGATCTTTCGGAAATTCATTCCTCGCGGTCTGTTCGTCGAATTCTTTAATCAGCTCTTTAAGCCCGGGAATGGCTTCACGCGCGGCTGATCCATAACTTGCGATCAGCTTCATGATTTCCCCAGTTCTGATCTGGCTGTCGTGACCGCCTTGGGTTTTGGCGAAAATCACTCCCGCTTCGATGCCTTCCTTGTAGTGATATTTAGTCAACGCGATGA
>JANMJJ010000034.1:0-11391 GCA_031371325.1 Akkermansiaceae bacterium
GCCGGTGGGCAAGGGCTATCTCTGGCACCCGGAGCGGTGGAGCTGGGGGAGTTAGGGTGTGGAGTGCGGTGGGAAGCGAAGCGCCACACCGCTTTGGATGTTTCAGTGTGGGTCTTCATTGTGCGCCCGAAGAATCCAAAGCGGTGTCGGCGCACGCCAGTAGGCCCGCGTCTCGGCTTCCGCTTCGGCAAAGCTGTCCGCCACCATGACCGGCTATTCGGCGCGGCGACGGGCGGTTCGTGCTTCGGCGTTAGTCAGGGCAGCCTTTGTCAGGGTGAAACTTCGATAGATTGTCTGTCGGGTGGATTCAATGGAAAATCACGAATGTCACCGCTCTAACCGTGAGCCAGCAGCTTCGGAATTGAAGCCAGCAGCCGCTTCGTGTAGTCCGCCTGGGGTTCGTGGAACACTTTTCCCGCAGGACCGGACTCGACGATTTTTCCCTGGTACATCACGGCGATGCGATCCGCGATGTAGTGGACGACCCCGAGATCATGGGAAATGAAAATCATGGTTAGGCCGAGGTCTTTCTGGAGCGAGGTGATCAGATTGAGGATCTGCGATTGGATGGAAACATCGAGCGCGGAGACCGGCTCGTCGGCGATGATCAGCTTCGGCTCGGGGGCAAGTGCGCGGGCGATGGCGATCCGCTGGCGCTGGCCGCCGGAGAATTCGTGCGGGTATTTGCGCATGACCTTGGCGTCGAGGCCGACGGTGGCCATGAGGGTTTCCACCCGGCTGAAAAGCGCGTCGCCTTGCAGCTTCGGATGGCGTTGGCGGACGGCCTCGGCGAGCGTCGAGAAGATCGTCATTCGCGGGTTCAGCGAGGCGTATGGGTCCTGGAAAATCATTTGGAAATCCAGCCGCCGCTTGCGAATTTCCGATGCGGAGAGCGCGGATAGATCCTCGCCATCAAGGACCACCGAGCCGGAAGTCGCGGGGATGAGCTGCATGAGGGTCCGCGACAAGGTCGATTTCCCGCAGCCGGACTCGCCGACGAGGCCGAGGATTTCGCCTTTTTCGAGAGTGAGGCTCACCCCGTCCACCGCGCGGACCACATGCTTGGCGGGGGCAAAAATAGACCCGGACCGCTGGCTGAAATGAGTGTGGAGGTTTTTGATTTCCAGATACGACACGCCGCGAGGATGCATGGAATCACTCGGTGCGCACGGCTTTTTTAAGCGGAGCGACTAGCAGTTAGCTATGGATTCCGCTCCTGCTCAAGCCGGACGATCAGGCGCTGCCTCTGGATTTCATAGTCACTCCGCTGGCTCTTGTAGGCTGCTGCCTTTGCCGTGCCGCTTACCATGGTGAAAACCGCGATGCCGACGAACACGAACCCGAAAAGCGGAAAGAACGCAGGAGCTCCGTGGGAAGCCGTCATACCGATCCAGACGATGCCGAAAGCAATCGCGAACATCCCACCCACCAGCGAACCGCCCGACGACGGTTCCGAGACGCTGCCATGCTTGTTGCGGACCAGCAGGGATTCACGCTGGCTGTGCCACTCGCGGTCGAGTCGTTCCAGATCGTTTTGCAGCTCGATCACTTTCAGGTTGTCCGCCAGTTGCTCGGTCGTCCGCTCGATTCTATCCAATTGCCGGGTGTGCGTGACCGTGGCGTCATGGACGACCTCCAACCTGCAATGGCAGTAATTGCAGGTGACATAGCGGATGGATTCGTCGATCTGGAGATCGGCTCCGCAACCTTGGCAGCAGACTTTGGTCACTTTCATTTACTTCTTCGCATAGACCAGCCCACTGCGCGCTGGAGTGTAGATCTGCATCACGCCATGTTCTGAAACGGGATAGTCGGACGCGTGATCGACCCGGCCATGGCCGCCGGTGTCTGCCTGATCGGTGTCTAACACCAGCTCGCGGGATTCCAGGCCGGGAACGTGGACGGGGTAGCCGAAGACGGAATTGGCGGTGGAGAAATTGAAGACGAAGATCAGATTCGCCCGTTCCGCGACGATGATTTTCTGGTCGTTGTCGATGTAGAGGTTCTGCGCGGGCGGGGTGGCGAGGAGGTTGGTTTGCTTGGCGAAATCCATGAGCTGCCGGTCGAACTCGGCGAGCCAACCGTATTTCAACTCCGGGTTGTCCACCAGCGACCATTGGCGGCGGCAGTAGTGATAGGACCAGCCGTTGCCTTCGCGTGGGAAATCGAGCCATTCGGGATGACCGAACTCGTTGCCCATGAAATTGAGCCACCCTTCGCCACCCAACACCAGCGTGACCAGCCGGATCAGCTTGTGCAGGGCGATCCCGCGCTCGATGACCGGGTTCGGATCATTCTTGGCCATGTGCCAATACATTTCCTTGTCCATCAGCCAGAACGCCAGGGTCTTGTCGCCGACGAGCGCCTGATCGTGGCTTTCCGCGTAGGCGAGGGTTGGCTCGCCGTGACGTCTGTTAGCGAGGATACCCCACAGCTCGCCCATGTCCCAGTCTTCGTCGCGGCTGTGTTTGAGCAATTTGATCCAGTAGTCCGGGATGCCCATCGCGAGGCGGAAGGAAAAGCCAAGTCCGCCGTCCACGATTGGGCGGCACAGGCCGGGCATGCCGGACATGTCTTCCGCGATGGCGATGGCACCCGGCTTGAGATCTTGGATGAGTTTCGAGGCGAGCTTCAGATAGAGGATCGCCATGTCGTCCGCGTCGGTGCCGAAGTAGTCGTCGTAGCTGCCGAAGGGCTTGTTGCCGCGGGAGTGGTAGAGCATCGAGGTGACGCCATCGAAGCGGAAGCCGTCGAAGCGGAATTCCTCGATCCAGTAGCGGATGTTGGACAGCAGGAACTGCCGCACTTGCGGGCGGCCGTAGTCGAAGCATTTCGAGTCCCAGCCCGGATGATCGCCGAGCGGGCCGTCGTGGAAATACTGGTGGCCGGAGCCGTCGAAGTTGTTGAGTCCCTCTGCCATATTTTTCACGGCGTGGGAATGGACGACATCCAGCAGCACCGCGATTCCGAGGCCGTGGGCGGTGTCGATGAGGTATTTCAAATCCTCCGGCGTGCCGAAGCGCGAGCACGGCGCGAAGAACGACGAGACGTGATAGCCGAACGAGCCGTAATACGGATGCTCCTGCACTGCCATGAGTTGCAACGCATTGTAACCCGCCTTGGCGACGCGGGGCAAAACCCCGTCCGCGAACTCCCGGTAAGTGTGGACCCGCGGTGCCTCGCCGCCCATGCCGACGTGCGATTCATAAATCAACGGCGCGGTGATCGTGGCCGGATCGAATTGATTTTTCCAAACGTACGGCTGCGGCGAGTTCCAGATTTGCCCGCAGAAATCATGGGTCGTCGGGTCTTGCACCGCCCGGCGGATGCAGGCGGGAATGCGGTCGCGCCGCGAGCCATCCGCGCCGACGATGTGGAGCTTGACGGTTTGCCCGTGGACCAGCGCGTCGCCCGGCAACTGGAGCGACCAGACGCCGCTGTCCGAGGACGCGAGCGGATGGGAATCGCGGTCCCATTTGTTGAAATCCCCGATCAGTGACACAGCCTTCGCCGCCGGTGCCCATTCGCGGATCGTCCATTGGTTGGTCGCCGGGTGGAAATGCACGCCCACATATTTGTGGCCGGTGGCGTAGGCGGCGAGCGTTTTCGAGCCCTGCTCGATTCCCGCCAGAGTGTCGGTGAACTGCTGCATCCGCCGCTCGATGACACCCTGGTGCGGTTCGAGCCACGGATCATCTTGGACAAGTTTTGGTTTCTCCGTCATTGCGCCTGAGCTTGGAGAACCGCCACGCCATCGGGAAGTCAAATCCAGACGACCTTTTCCTCCGGCGTGAGTCCCGGTGCCTGCGCCGGGGCGGCGTGCGGCCTGGAAATTCGCGGCCGACGGCTCGTAGTCGGGGCCGGTCGGGCGGAATCATTGCACGCCCGACCTAGCATAAGCTTGATCCCGGCGTCTGTTGGACGAAACATCTAGGAATCCGAGGCGACAACCGCGTTGGACCGACTTGCAATGACCGACTCCAAAAATCCACCCCACAAGGCCGACATCGCGGACATGGAACCATTCGCGGGTCTCAGCTTGGCGCAAATCTTCGTGGTGACCGACGCGCGACAAGCCGCGCTCGCCGTGGCGGAACTGATCCTGGCCGGGGAAGTGGGCTTCGACACCGAGTCGAAACCGACATTCCACAAGGGTCAGAAATCCGAGGGCCCGCACGTCCTGCAATTCGCCACCACTGGAAAGGCCTTCATTTTCCAATCACATGTCACCGCGAGCCACCCGGCGATCATCGAGCTGCTGAACTCGGCGCAACTCGTCAAAATCGGCTTCGGCCTCGGCGGCGACCTCCACCAGATCTCGCAACGCTTCGGCATCCGCCCCGGTGCCATCGTGGACCTCGACCGCTCGTTCAAACAGCTCGGCTACCGCAACGCCGTCGGCGCGAAGTCGGCGATCGCCATGCTCTTCAACCGCAAGCTCCAGAAATCCAAATCCGTCACCACCTCGAACTGGGCGGCGAAGGACTTGTCCGACGGCCAATTGATCTACGCCGCGAACGATGCCTACGCGGCGATCAAGGTCTTCCACGCGCTCCAGTCCGCACCGGAGTGAGATCCGGCGGGTGCGCTTAGCCGGGATCCGATTTCAGCTTCGGCTCCTTGAACAGGTCCAAGAAGCGGTCTTCGTTTTCATGGAAAACCTTGAGCCGATCCAGTTCCCGCTTCAGTTCATATGCCCGGGAACGGTCCTTGTCGGCGATCGCGAACAGCTCGTCGAGATGTTGTTTGTCGCGGGCGGTGAGCCGGGTTGCGGTTGCGATGCGCGACGGGTCGGCGTCCTCCATGATCGGCTCCACCGGCGGCCCGGTGATCGCCTCGTCCGGGTTGCTGGCCCGCTCCAGTTGATGGAGGAATTCCGCGAGTCCTTTTTCCACGTTGCGGGCTTGCTCCCGCAATTCCGTGAAGTCGATGGTGATCCCCGCCATGGCGGTGAACGCTTCCAGCACCGAGAGCGAAGCCTTGGGAAATGGAAACTGCGAGAAAACGTGCGGCATCTCGCCAAGCAGGCAGCCGCCGCGCAGCCCCCGGTCGGCCGCGATTCCCAGCAGAACCCCGTTGAGTCCGCTGATGTAGCCCTCTTCCAGCACTTCCAGCTTGAGCCGTTTGAAATCCGCGAGACTCTCGCGGTCGATGGCCGCCCCGAACACCCGTGATTCATGCTCGGGCCGCATCCGGGTGGCCATCGCGGCGAACGTGAATACTCGTTGGACCCCGAGCCGGCGGGCGTGACCGATGAGCTGCGAGCAAAAGTCACCACCCTTCGTCGGCGGCTGGGCTTCGCCCACGAACACAATCAGATCGTGCCGTTTCTGCGGATCATGCCACAGAAAAAGCTGGCTGCGGGGCAGCCGCCCGGTGTGGATCAAGCCGCCCTTCACTTCGACCCGCTCGAGGTCGAAAAACTCGCGGGCCGGATACTCCGCCAGCAGATGCATGCCGAGTTTCGCCATCAGATAGTAATCGGCGCTAATGGCGACCGACCCCATCCCTGGCCATGCGGCCAGCAGCCACGGATCATTGAGGTAATACTCCTGTTCCATAGCTTCAAGATTCACCTGATCCGGGACAGGTCAAATCGTCATAATGTCCCACTGCGGGGCGCGGCTCAAATCCCCTTGAGGAACCGCTTTTCCAGTTCCGGCAGGGGCAGGCTGGTCAAATCGCCCGACACCGTGTCGGTCAGGCTTTTGCGTGCGGCGGCGGGCAAGCCCTCCACCAGGCTTTCCAAGATCGTCTGCGGTGCCACCAGTCGCCACGCCGGATTGGCTTCTGCGGCGACGATTTGGCCGATCTTCGCGGCGATCCGTCCCAAGGCCTGTCTTTCAAGTTCGGACTTCAAGTTGTGTTCCTCGCCGTAGGACATTCCGCCTTTGCGATCGACCGGCCCGCTTTGGGTCGCGCGGCCCGCTTGATCCGTCACCACGTCGCCAATCGCCTCCGGCCGCATCTCCACCATGCTTCCGGCCACCTCGACTAGATGCGCTTTCTCCCGCGGATCGTCCCCCGCTTCGCGAAATTTCACGGGCCTGACCCGTCCGAGATTGGCAATCACAATGAGCTTTTCCATGGTTTTGATGAGTTAGGATGCAATTCCACGATGGCCTAGCGCCAAGGCGTCCGCAAGGTGGAAGTGCCACACCGGGAGCCACGCTACCGTTTCCGCCGAAGATGCGCGATGGCGCGGAGAATGGCATCGAGCGTGGCGTCCAGATGTTTGCCGAGGTCTTCGGCGAGGAAACGCAGGACGTGGCAGCCATTTTCCTGAAGCAGGACGTCTTTGCGGCGGTCGCGGCGGTAAGCGACCGGGTCTGATAGGTGTTGCGGACCGTCGATCTCGATGGCGAGTTTGAGCGTTGGGCTAAACAGGTCGATTTCGATTTCGCTCCAGCCGTCGAAGGGGATCGGGAGTTTGGTATTCGGTTGGAATAGATCGGTGGTTTCCGCGAGAGATTGCAGGCGTTGAAAAAGGAATGCTTCGGATGCGCTGCGGGCACGGGCTTGGTCGTTGGGCAGATGAGTGACTCCGACAAAAAGATTCGCCAGCGGGACATCCACGCCATCGCGGATCAAGCGGCGGATGCTGGCGGCGTAGTCCGTTTTCCAAACGGGATCGATGGGCAGCGGAACCTCGGTGGGCCAGCCGGGGAGCGCACTGGCGGGCAGCAAGATCGTGTAGCCGACGGCGTCGTAGCCCGCGCAGCGCTTGTCGAACATGCGGGAGAGCATCGGGATATCGAGATCCGCGTAGTCGTGGATTCTAACCTCCCGCTTGCCGTCGTGGAGGCGATGAAGACGACCGGCGTATTGGGCGATGATCCCGCGCCACGACACCGGCATGGTGAGGAAAAGCGTGTCCAGCCGCGAGTCGTCGAAACCCTCGCCGATGAACTTGCCGGTGGCGATGACGATCCTTGTTTCATTTTCGGGAACCGCAGCGAGTTGCGCCATCGCCTCGCGCAGGGATTTCCTGCCCATGCCACCTTGCAGGATGATGAGATGAGGCACATGCGGGCGGATCAAATCTGCCAGGGCGGTGATGTGCTCGGTGCGCTCGGTTAGTATCAATGGCGAGCGGCCTTCGTGCAGCGCAGCGATCACGTCGTCACGGATCATGGCATTCCGTGGCTCCGAGCGGATGATTTCCGCGCAGAGATTCTGGTATTCCATGCGCCGGTCGGGATCGGGTTCAGTCATCGGGCGAAGACCGGTGGGGCGGACGATGACGTGGTGGGAAAAGGGACGGGCGGCGGCCTGCTCCTTGGCATCCACCCGGTGGCGGATCGGGCCGCATTGCATGAAGATGATCGGGTGGTGACCGTCCTTGCGCACCACGGTGGCCGAGAGCCCTAGCACGAAGCGGGCTTTGGCGCGGCGGGCGACAAGCTCGAAACTGTGCGCGGATAGATGGTGGCATTCGTCAATGACAAGGTGGCCATAGTCCGCCACGCGGTCATCGACGACGCCCTTGCGGACGAGGCTTTGAATGAGTGCCACGTCGATCCCGCCCGTGAGTTTCTTATGGCCACCGCCGAGACGCCCGATCGACTTGGCAGGTAGATCGAGAAATGATGACAACCGCTCGATCCATTGTTCCAGCAATTGCTGGCGGTGTACCAGAATGAGGGTGTTCACCCCGCGGCTGGCGATGAGCGATGCGGCGACCACGGTTTTCCCAAAGGCGGTGGTGGCGGCCAGCACTCCGGTGTCATGGCCGAGCATCGCGGCAGCGGCGACTTGTTGATCCGGGCGGAGAATGCCTGTGAATGTGACCTCGACCGGATTTCCAGCGACCCGCTCGTCACGGATCACGGGGTTGATTTTCAGTTCGGAGAAAAGTGACAGTAGGTCTTCCATGCAGCCCCGTGGCAAACCGATGTGGCCGGGCAGGTCTTCCGCGCAGGCGATGATACGAGGTTTCTCGTAGGTCGGCAGCCGCATGGCTTGGGCACGGTAGAACTCCGGGTTCTGGAAGGCGGCGAGACGCAACAGGCGGTTGCGCAATGCGGGTGGCAAGGCCGATTTTGTCAGGTAGATCAAATCACCGAGGATGACTTCGATTTCCTCCGGCAGTGGATCGGTGATGGGCGGCTCGCGATGCCGGCGGGAAGGCGGGGTATTCCATGGCGCGGGTTCGCTATCAGAAGATAGGGCGAAACGCACGCCGACGACGCGACCGCGGCTTTCCGCCTCTTGGGCGAGGGATTCGATCCGCTCACTCGACAGACGGGGCAGCGATGAGAGAAAGGCCCATGGGTCTGGATGCGGAGCGAAGGCATCATCCACGAACATGCTGTCGCCCATTTCCCTCGGGCCCTTTTGCATGGGCAGGGCGATCAGATTGCCAAAGCCGCCTTTTGGCAGGGTGTCTTGGTTCGGGAACAGCCGGTCGTAGGAGTCGAGTCCGAGTTCCGGCCTCCGCTCCATCGTTTCCGTGAGGATGAGGGAACCGAGCTTGCGGGCGAGTGTGGCGGGGATGGCATCCTCGAAGAAGAGCCAGACATGTCCGCCATTGCCCGAGCGCGAGCGTTCGAGGGCGGCGGGGATTTGAAGGAGGCGACAGGTTTCCATCACCGCGAGCACGTCCTCATGCCAGGAATTCTTGTCGAAATCCATGGCGAGAAAGCAGCAGGTTTCGTCAGCAAACATCGGATAGACACCGGCCACGAAGTCCTGCCCGGCCGCGTCTTTTCCTGACAAGTGCCAGCGGATGACCTCGTCGGTCACGGGCAGGAACGCGCGGTGCGGGCAATCGCCGCATTTGATCCGAGGCTTTTCGCAAATCCCGCGCACCCATTCGTTGCCGCAGGCCGGGGCGTATCCCGCACGGCCGGTTTTCTTGCTTTCGAATCGGCGCGGATAGACATCGTCGCGGCCTTTGAACAGCGCGCGGAACAAAGCGATCTTGACGGCAGTCGGGCTGCGCCCATGCACGCCAGCGGAATCAATCGCCGTGAGTTGACCATCGGCAGCGTCGCTCATGTCCGAAGGTGACATCCCGCTGGCGGGATGTCGAGGAGTCGGGCGACTGGGGCGCGGCGTTGAGGGGCAACAGGAGTGGCGACCGCATTCATCGGCAATCGCCCATCGGGCGCAAAGCGCAAATGATGCACAATCTCCGACAATTTCCGGTGAGTGAGAGCGCTATTTTTGTGCAAGTATATTGAGGAGAGTAGGGGCTTGCCGACAAGGCAACTTCCAACTTCCCCAACCCTTTTGAGCGAACACGAAAGGAAAGAACCGAGACCGATGAAAACGACATCCATGCAACGCATGTTCACTAACAGACAAGACGCAGGCCGCCAACTGGCCCGGGAACTGGCAAGGTTCGCCGGGGCGGGGGACTTGGTCATCCTCGCCCTGCCCAGAGGTGGAGTCCCGGTCGCCGCAGAAATCGCCAAAGCCCTTGCATTGCCCTTCGACATGCTGGTCGTCAGAAAGCTCGGTGTGCCGGGGCATGAGGAAGTGGCATTTGGAGCGATCTCCGGCGGTGGGGTGCGGGTGTTGAACAAGGACCTGATCGCCATGTTGGGCCTGAGCCAAAAGCAGGTCGAATCCATCACGGAGTTGGAAAAAACCGAGCTGGATCGCCGGGAAAAGTTCTACCGCGACGGTCGGCCAATGCCCTTGATCGAGGGAAACACGGTGATCGTCGTGGATGACGGCATCGCAACCGGCTCCACCATGTCGGCGGCGATTGAACTGCTGCGCCAACAGTCGGCCCGACGGATCATCGTCGCGGTTCCCGTCTCGCCGCGCGACACGGTCGCACGCCTGCGCCGAGACGCCGACGAGGTGATCACCCTGCTGGAACCCCAGAGCTTTGTGGCCGTTGGCCAATGGTATGAGGATTTCACCCAGACCAGCGACAACCGCGTTCGGGAACTTCTGGCCGAGGCCAACCCCATGAGCCACCCGATCGGGCAAAAAATGGCGGCCCGCCCATCAAACAAGGATGTCCTCGCTTGCATTCGCGATCAGGCCAAACCCTTGATGATTACCTTTTCCACCAAGTGGGCATTCCCAATTTCTGGCCCGATCTCACCAAAGGGAGACATATCCCGCCGGCCTTTGATCTAACAATGGCGACCCGTGGGCAACCCACGTCGTCCGTTTCGAGCAAATCCACGGCCCCATCAAAGTCACATTTCGCGCTTGGGTTGCCGCAACCCGGCCCCCTAGACTGCCGCCCGCGCATGTCTCCGCCGAATCTCAGTGAAAAACTCCTCGCCTCCGTTTCACGGGATTTTTTCCGTCCGCTCACCCGGCCCTCGGCGGCGATTTACGTCGATTGCGCGGAACGCCTGGCCGAGGTCGCGGGCGAGGCCGGGCGGATTCCTCACGCCGAAGCGATCGCCCTGATCCGGGAAATCCTCGCGGCCCATCCAGACATCGTGCTCGACGACGACGAGGGCGCGTCCCTGCGCGACGCCCGCCAGCGCGCCGGCCAGTTTTTCAACCGCCTCTGCGATTCACGTTGGCTCGAGGATCAGCAACTCGGCCTGCACGAACGCTGGACGCTCGTTTCTCCCGGCCTCCGCCCGTTGCTCCGGCTACTGCGCGAACTCGCCGAGGATGAAATCGCCGAGCTCAAGACCTTCGCCGACACCGTCCGCGGCGTCTGTGAAACCCTCGAACGTCCTAACATCCTCGACCCGCGCCTGCAAGAGCCAGACGAAATCCGCAGCACCGTCACCGACTGCAACGCCCGCCTCGAAAGCGCCATCATCCAGCTCCACGGCGTGGAAAAATTGATCTCCCTTTTCGACCGTCGCCAGCGTCTCAGCGACTCACCGGCGGAAACCTTGCGCCTGCTCTACGCCGAGTTCGGCGCGGGCCAACACATGGTTTGCTACGATGCCCTTCGTAGAAACGGACTGCTGCCCCGGCTCCAAGTCCTGCGCTCCTACATCGCCGACCGCCGCGACGATCCATTAGTTAAAGAGCGCCTCGCAGAAGGCCTCGCCGCCCACTATCACTGGGATGAAAACGAGTCCTATCACCGTGCGGAAAAAGCCCTGCGCGATCTCGAACACCGGCTGTCCGCCATCCGCCTCGTCGCTGATGCCATCGACGCCCGGATGGCCTCGTTCAACCAGCTTTCCCAACAACGCTACCGCTACCAAACCGAACTCCGCGGCCGCCGTCCGGAAATCGTCAAAACCTACTGTGACTCTATCAACGCCGCCCACGAAGGCACCCGCCTCGCCGCCATGCGCGACGCCGCGCCCGACTTCGCGCCGCTGGTCCCCGAGGTGAAATTCTTCTACGGCAGCGAGTCGCTCGCCCGCACCCGCCGGGTCAAAGCGCTGGCGGATCTCACCTTCGGAAACGACTCCGGCGGTCGCGACGAAACCGCCGAGGAAACGCTCG
>JANMJJ010000226.1:0-28353 GCA_031371325.1 Akkermansiaceae bacterium
ATTCCGTTGGGACCTCCATGACCCTGACCCGGGTTCGATGAATCGACGCCATCGAGGTTGTTGCCGTGGCCGTTGTTAGGATGACCCGTGCTGAACGTCACGAGAAGCACCACGTCTTGAAGATCGAAACAGGTCGCGCTCCGGTTGGTATGGCCAATCTCCATCAGAACCAACACGCTGAGCGGTCCGATGTTCACCGTTCCCGTGGAATTCAGGTAAGGCCTCAAGTAACTCTTAAGGTTGGCCGATTGGTAAAGGGGAAGCGTGGTGGGAATCGTAGCCCCGTTGACCAATGAAACCAACTGCAAGTTGCTGCTTAACGTGGTGTAAAATGGGGTGGAAACACCGTTGAGGACGTAGCTGGCCCCGAAATCAAGAGTCTGGTTCGCAGTCATTTTCTTGATATAGAGCTGCTTGGAAGGAACCACCTCCGCCGGGGTGCCATAGAATAGTTGTTTGTAGCTGCCGTGGTTCAAACTCACCCGGACATCGACGTAATGCGTCAATGGATCCTGGGTGGTATTACAAGCGCTAACCCCGTTGCCTACCATCTGCACGGTCGCGTAGATCGTGGTGTTCGGGATCAGGGTGCCCGGAGGATTGATCAACACCGGCGGGTTGGTGCCGGACAAGCTGCTGGGATAGAGAATGCTCCAAGTCAGGGTCGGCTTGGTGCCGGTCTGCACGACCGAGGGGTAAGCCGACATGTCACCCGCCGGGGCGGATGGAATCGTGGATGGAGTCGTGGGCTGAACAGCGAGAACGCGTGTGGACGCGAGCGCGCAGAAGGACAAGACGGCTGCCGATACGGCAGCCCATTGGCTGGTTTTCATGGCTGGTTGTAAGGGTGAGAACTCGGGAAAAGCCTTCCATCTGGAACCTCAAAAGCGGGACGACTTCCGAGAGATGGGCGGCCCGGTTCGGGCAGGGGCAGGGGTCAGCGAAAAATTCTCGCTGGACCCTGCCAATTCGGGACAGAAACCCCGATCCGGGTCGCCTGAGGGGCTGCTGGGACGACAGCACCTCAGAAAGGATTGTTGGTTTGATGCAAGTGACGGGTGAGTCGTTTGGATCGGGTTAGGGGTTGAACAGCAGTTGTCTGGGGTGAATTTTCAACGCGTCGGCAAGGCAGGTTCGCGGGACCAGTTTTTCCACGGCCCTCGCGGGACTTCCTGGTCATCCGCGAATCGCCACTCGACGGTCTCTCCGCTGTGGAGATTCAGGAAATCGCGGACGGCAGGGCTAAGGTCGATGCCCGCCGACTGGTTGCGGTTGGCTCGCGGGGACTCTTTTCCGAAAACGTATTGCCAATGATCCACCTCGAAGGGGCCGACATCCTCCCACTGGGCGAAGCACACTTTTCCTCCGTGATGGATGGCAAGCCAACGGCCTTTGCAGACGGAAATCCCATCGCCACGGTAGCATTCCCAGAACCACGGGATCACCTGGGATGCCTCGGGGCGGTGGACGCCACCTTTGGCGACGTCGTTGTAAGGAAGCGCCACGTAAAATGGATTGAGCGCCGGGATGAATCCTGCGGGAAGATAGCCGTCCCGGCGGTCCGGCTGATCGTATCCCCCGAAATTCGCCTGCCAATTCTGATCCCAGGCACTCATCGTGTTGGGAGTCGGATTGTTTTCGGTGGGCAGCTCCCCCACCCAGAACACCGTCGCGACCACGTTGCGCTTCCACGCGGCTTCCGAGCGAAAACCGCCTCGCGGTTGTTCGATGACCACCCGCGCCGCTGCCGGCACCCCGAATGGATCGCTGAGCGAAGGCAGAGCCACCCGGCGATCCTCAAGAAAACCTTCGTGAACACTCGACAAGCGGTCCGACAAGCGGGCTCCCGCAGCAGTCCCTATCAGGGCGGCGCTGGCAATTCCGGTTGTGATCCACAAGGTTTTCATTTCTTTAGAAGAAAAGGTTGAAGCTCTCGATGGCTTAAACTTGGCGACAGACTAAAATTTTAATAAAACTTAACAAGAAAAAAGTTTGACGATTTTTGAACAATATCTGGAAACTGGAGTCATCGCGTTTTTCACTTTATTTAAAAGGGTTTGCCGTTGTCGCCACGCCTCCAATCGGGCGATTCGCAGCCGAACTCTTGGCATGAATTCACCTGAATCCGGCATCAAGCCGCTCTTTTTCTAGCTGAAAGGCTGCACCAATCCAGCTAATTTTTACAAATATTGAACAAATCCAAAGCTTAATTTTTCACGCGATCACGGGTGGTAGCGTCACGTCTTACCGATGCCGAATCGTCGGTCCAGCTCCCTCATGCCGAATTCGGTGAGTGTCGGACGACCGTCGGAAGTGCAATACGGCAACTCGCACGCGAACAAATCGGCGAGCAATTGCGGGGTTTCAAGCAGCCGCGGAATGCTCCCGGCGGCAGCCCTCTTCGCCAGCACCTTGGCCAGCCGATCCACAGCGAATCTGGCTCCCGGGGCCGGATCGTGGAGGAGCTCGTCCATCAATGCCCCGAGAAATGGCCGCGGGTCATGCACTGGCAAACAGGCCGGCAAACTGTGGATTTGCAGCGTATTTCCGCCGAACGCTGCCACCTCGATGCCGGCTTCCTGCAACGCGATCCGCTCGCGCAGCACGAGATCCAGATCCCGGGGATCGAGCTCCAGCAGGACGGGCACCAGCAGCCCCTGGGTTTCCAAAACGCCGCCGCCCGGGTTGACGAGCTTTTCGTAAAAAATCCGTTCCCAAGCGGCCTTGGGATCGAAAATCACCAGCCCATCCTCGCTTTCCAGCAGCACAAACCGGTGATGCAGCATCCCCACCACCCGGAAATCAGGCGCTCCTCCCCTGCTCTCAACCGGTGCCGCTGCATTCCCGGCCACTGGCGCGACCGGTAAATTTTCGGCCCAATCCACCAGCAGCGGCGAAGGTGGCTGGAAACTGGCGAGGACCGGCACGACCTCCACTGCGGCCTCCGGAAAATCAAAATCCTTGGCAAGCTCGACCCGCCGCGCCACCTCCCGCACGGGCGGGCGCAAGCCAATCGCCACCGCTTCCAAGATGGCGTCCCGCACATCCACCGGTCGGTGAAACCTCACCTCACGCTTCGCCGGATGGACGTTCACATCCACCAGCGTCGGCTCCAGATCGATCCACAACCACGCCGCCGGATACATTCCATCCGAGATCGCGCCGCGAAATCCTTCTGCCAGCGCGCGGGAAATCACGGCATCCTCGACCGGCCGACCGTTCAGGAAAACATACTGATGCCGCCTCCCCCTTCGCGCGTGGCTGGCGGGCAGCAGGTAGCCTTGCACCGAAATCCCGTTGCCATGAGTCAGCGGCAGCCCGATCAGCTCCCGCGACAACTCTATCCCTAACAACTGTCGCACCCGGTCCACCGCCTTCGCCGCCGGCGGCAAATCGAAAACCTCCCGCTCGTCCCGCCTGAGGCGGAAACGCACATTCGGCGCGGCCAGCGCGTGCAACCGGAGCTGATGCTCGACATGCGCCGCCTCGGTCGTTTCCGCCCGTAGGAATTTCCGCCGCGCCGGCATGTTGTAAAAAAGCGCCTTCGCCTCGATCACCGTCCCGGGCGCACAACCGGCGTCCCGGACGTCGCGGACTTTTCCCCCGTCCACCAGGATCTCCGTGCCGGAAACTGAATCCGTTTCCCGCGTCACCAGCCGGAATCGCGAGACGCTGGCAATGCTCGGCACCGCCTCCCCACGAAAGCCCAGGGTCATGATCGCCGCCAAATCCCCTGCCGTGCGCAACTTGCTCGTCGCGTGACGCTCCAGCGAAAGCAACGCGTCCTCACGCGACATCCCGCAACCGTCGTCACTCACCCGGATCAACGCCGAGCCGCCGCGGTCGATGTCCACCCGGATTTCCCGCGCCCCGGCGTCGATGCTGTTTTCCACCAGCTCCTTCACCACCGACGCCGGGCGCTCGACCACCTCGCCCGCCGCCACCTGGCTGGCGAGAATATCTGGGAGCACTCGGATCTTGGGCATCGGCCCCGAAAGGTTATTCGCTTCGCCTCATTCCGCAATCACCATGAACTGGTCAACGCGCGAGTTTGGCTCAATGGGCGGGCACCGACCCGCAACATCGAATCGCTACGGTTCAAATATAAAGATCCATTAAATAAAAATGGCCTTGTGTTTGCCGAAATGGCCCGTATTTCTCGGCCGATCCTAACCTTGGTAAACACATCTTGATATTCATGAAACCCTCAAATTCTTTTCATTTTCCCCGTTTCATCGGCGCGGCTCTGTGGTCGATGTCGGTGATTTCCGCGCACGCGGCCCCCCCGGTGATGACGCAAGTCCTTCTCAAACCGAAGGCCGCCATGACGGAGGCCGCGCTCAATGCGATCCTCACGTTCCGAGGTGCCGCCCAAACGGGAGCCGTCCCGACGCTGGGGGTTCGCGTCATTCAGGTGCCGGCCGCCGCTGCCGATCACTTGCTCGAGGCATTGCGGCGTCACAAAGATGTCGAGTATGCCGAGCCGGACTACACCGCAGAGGCGGTCGGAACCGCGAACGATCCTTATTTCACCCAAGGCTCCGAGTGGCATCTCGCGAAAATCCAAGCCCCCTCCGCTTGGGATGTCACGACTGGTGCGACGAATATTGTCATCGCGGTGGTCGATAGTGGCGTGCGTGCCTCGCATCCGGATCTCGCGGGGAAAGTGCTCGCGGGCGGTTACGATTTCGTGGCGAACGATACCGATCCGACCGACGAAAACGGCCATGGCACGGCGGTTTCCGGGACCATCGCTCCGGCCAGTAACAATCTGCTGGGCGTGGCCGGAGTTGCATGGGCCAACCCGATCCTACCGGTGCGGGTTCTGGACGCCAATGGCTCAGGCTCCTACTCCGCCATTTCCAACGGCATCATTTACGCCGCAGATCATGGCGCAAGGATCATCAACATGAGTCTCGGCGGCACCTCCTCGTCGAGGACGCTTCAGGATGCCGTCACTTACGCTTGGAACAAGCAGTGCGTGCTCATCGCCGCCGCCGGCAACAACGGCAATGACATCGCCCTCTATCCGGCAGCGTGCCCCAACGTGGTCGCCGTCTCCGCCACCGACTCGTCCGATGTCCGCCCGACTTGGTCGAACTATGGCAGTTACGTGGATGTTTCCGCGCCGGGTGTGGACATTCTGACACTTTATGGAACCGACCAATATGCGGCCTGGAGCGGCACTTCCTTTTCCAGTCCGGTGACCTCCGGCGTGGTCGCACTCATGGCCTCCGCCAACCCGAATCTCACCAACGTCCAGCTTGTCGATCTGCTCCTTAAAAACAGCGACGATATCGGTGCCGCTGGCTATGACGTCTATTACGGCAACGGGCGCGTGAATGCCAGCCGCGCGGTCGCCGCCGCCAAGGCCATGGCAAGTGGCAGCGACACCATCGCTCCCGTCGCCTCGATCACTTCACCGGCTGACGGCTCCCTTCTCAAAACTCCCACCCAGCGGATTGACGTGACCGGCACCGACAATGTCGCGGTGATTCGCCTCGAGCTTTATATCGACGGGAAATTGTTCGGCACGAGCACCACTTCCACCGCGTCGTTCAACTGGAACACCCGCAAGGTCAGCGCCGGTCACCATCAAATCCAAGCCTATGCCTACGATGCGGCGGGTAACGCCGGTGCCTCGGGGACCATCACCATGTGGAAATAGTCGAGCGTCTCCGCCGGCAGGCGCGATTGGGAGACCGGAGACACCGCAACTTGCGATGGGGACCCCCAAGTTTTGCGACCCGGCGCTCTACGGGAAGGCGTTCGTTCAATCCCATTGACCAGCCACTTCCGGCGGCTAGTCTCCCGCCGCACCCATGGCTGGCTTTTTCAAATCCTTACTCAACAAAATCACCAATCGCGCCGAAATTGATTGGGACGACCTCGAGTCCGACCTCATCAGTTCCGATCTCGGCATCGGCCTCACCACCTCGATCATCGACGAACTCCGCGACCGCGGCCGCGAAGTTTCCGGCGATGACGTCTTGGAAGTCACCCGCCGTCGGCTGGCCGAGCGGTTGCCCGACAATTTCCTGCCCCCCACTCTGCGGGCCGACGGGAAACCGTTCGTCATCCTCGTCGTCGGCGTGAACGGCACCGGCAAAACCACCTCGTCCGCCAAGCTCGGCCTGTGGCTGACGAAACGGAAGCGCACCGTCATCCTCGCCGCCGCCGACACCTTCCGCGCCGCCGCCGTCGAGCAACTCAAGCGCTGGGGCGAGCGCCTCGACCTCACCGTGGTCACCGGAAATCCCAACGCCGACCCGTCTTCCGTCTGTTTCCACGCCCATCAGAAAGCGATCGCCGCCAAGACCGAGTTCCTCATCTGCGACACCGCCGGCCGCATCCACACCCGTCACAATCTGATGGAAGAGCTTGGAAAAATCCGCCGCACCCTCGCCAAACAGGATGAAACCGCGCCGCACCTTACCTTGTTAGTCGTCGATGCCACCACCGGCTCCAACGCCCTCCAACAGGCCAAGGAATTCCACAAAGCCAGCCCGCTCGATGGCCTCATCGTCACCAAACTCGACGGCTCCGGCAAAGGCGGCATCGCCGTGACCATCCACGACCAGCTCGGCATTCCCCCGCGCTTCCTCGGCACCGGCGAGGAACCCGAAGCATTTTCCATCTTCGAGAAAACCGCCTTCATCGAGGAAATCCTGTGAGGCGCGGCGGAAACTCTGCGGTGTAACCGATACTTGATTTCACCGGAGCGTGAAAAGGTCGGGGGGCTTCCCGAGCCGTGAAGGTGCTGTGACGTAGTTGCGGCATCTCGCTGCAACCCTTTCCGCCCTCCAGCGTCCCTTCTTTACAACCCACAGAATCTACCTACTTTTTCCTCGTTATGAAAACCATCCTCGCAATCGCCACCGTGCCGTTCCTCTTTATTTCCTGCGCCCAACAGAGCCTCACCGGCGACACCTACTCGCGCAGCGAGGCAGGCCAGGCCCAGACCGTCAAAAAAGGCCGGATCAGCTCGATCCGTTACGTGAAAATTGAAGGTGGCACCACTGCCGGTGCCGTCGTCGGTGGCGTGGCGGGTGGCATCCTCGGCAACCAGATCGGCGGCGGAACCGGCAAAACCCTAGCCACCCTCGGCGGTGTCGGACTCGGAGCCGTGGCCGGCTCGCACGCCCAGAAGTCGATGGGCAGCCGCCAGGGCATCGAGATCGAAGTCCGCCTCGACGGCGGCGGCAAGACGATGTCCGTCACCCAGGAAGTGAATCCCAACGAACCGTTTGCCCAAGGCGACCGCGTCCGCGTAATCTACAACGGCGGCCGCGCCCGGATCAGCCACTGAAACCGGCGGCTCCGCCCTCCATACGGGGCATGGACGCCCTCGTCCACGATGCCGATGCGGTGCGAACAGGCTCAGAATACTCCTCCCTGTCCTGACCGATCTGGAACTCCATGTGAGGATCGCTGCTATCGGATTTCCGGCAAACCACGCAGGTGTGGAAGGCCGCAGAAGCAGTGAGTTCAACGATTCAGCCGCTCGGCACCGTAGTCGCCGAAGGGCACCAGCAGATCGCCGTCGGACGCAAAGTTCACCCGATCAAGACCGAGGTTCCATGCCGGGAAATTCCACTTTTTCACGGAGTCGCCATCCGCCTCGACGGCAAATAGGGCGTTCCATTTCGCGCCGATCAGGGTGCCTTTGACGCAACGCAGGGCGTCCGGCGTGTAGCCGGTATCGAGCATCGGTTCGGAGTGGAAGGTTCCATCCTCGCCGAGGAAATGGCGCGCCACCCCGCCCTCTGTGGCGATGAACAAGCGCCGGCCACCGGCAGTGGCGACCGCGTTTACGGGAGCGTTCAGGCTGGCGATGAGGAAGGCCTCGACGCCATCGCAAGCACTCGCCTGCAAGGTGGTGGAATCGTCGCCGGAGACTTGGGTGAAGGCTAGGAAACCGTTGGCATCGAGTTCGCTAACAGCAATGAGTTCACCCGGCAGGTCGATCAACGGGCGCACGACGGGCAGGCCCGTGGTTTCCACTTCGACCACGCGGGCGGACTGGAACGCCTTGCCGGACTCCGCGTCATCCCACCGGGAAGTTCCAAGCACGATCCGTCCATCCGCAGCCTTGATGACGCCATTGAGCGACAATTCCGCAGGCCCCAGGACGACCGGCTCACCCACCACGGGGGATTCCGGCAGGGACGTATCGAACGTGATCAGGCGTGCTGCCTTTTCTGGAACCCAATACGGACGATAATCCATCCCCACCTTCAGTGGCTTGGCCGCTGCGGTTAGACTGACCGGCCGAACGTTCGTCAGCGGCGTATCCCATCCATACCAATAGGACGTCCGGTAATCCAACACCACCGCAGGGCGGTTCGGCTGAGGCCAGAGCAAACGATCCACCGCAAGCTGGCCGCCGGAACCGGATTTCTGCGAACAGGAACCCAGCAACACCGGCGCGAGTGCCGACTGGCAGTCGTAAATGTCGAGGACGAGCTTGTTGGCTCCGGATTTCCCGATGACCGGACTCCAATACAGAATCGGTTGGGCGGAGGCGATTTCACGGAGGATGAAAAGCTTGCCAGCGCGATAATCCGCCGCCCTCACCGTGCCTTCGCCGAGATCGGTTTCCGCTAGAATCTGCTCGGGAGCATCCGCCGGGGAGATCCGGACGGTCGCACGGCCGCCGCCATACCACGCGCCGTCTTCGATTTGCAACAGATGGCCATTCGCTTCGAGCAGACGGTCCACCGGCCAGGCGAGCGTCACCTCGGACAGCACGGTCGGGGCGTCGCGATCGGCGATGTCGGCCGCCACCATTACCCGTTGGGAAATCGAAACCACCGCATCGCCTATCAGGTCCGCGCGGCGGGCGTCGAAGGCGTGGGCGATTTTCCCGCGCAGTCGCAGGTCGCGGGCTTTGAGGTCGATGTCGAGCAGTTGCACCACCGAGCTGGATTGCCCGGAATCGCCGTCGTATGAGGTCAGCGGAATCAGCGCCAGTCCCGCGTCGGGCAGCACTTTCAACGCCTTTTCATCCCACAACGCCTCGCTGTAAGTCCCCGCAGTTCCCAAACTGACCCGGCGCAGCAATTGGGGATCCGCCGGGTTGGCCACATCGAACAACGAGGCCACCACGGTGCCTGACTCCCAACCGATAGCGAATAGCAGGTCGCCGAGCGGCTCCAAGTGCGACGACCACCCGGGAACTTCGAGGTGCCCGGCCAACACCGGATTTCTCGGGTCGGATAGATCCACGACAAACAGCGGATCGGTTTGCAGGAAGGTCACCACATACGCCTTGTCGCCGGCGAAACGGGTCGCCAAAAGGCTTTCGCCCTTGGCCAACCTGAGCCGTCCGAGGTGAGCATCCTCAATATTCATCGGGTGAATCACCTCAGGTGCCCACACGCGGTGGTTTTCGAGGATGGTCGTGGGCGACCAACCGGACGGGTCGGTGTTTTTTTCCGAAATGGTGGTCAGCACGTTGCCGCTCCACTGCATGGCGAACTTGCTTGCTACCGCCCCCTCTGTCCGGAACGGCTTGGCCATGCGGACCAGACCTTGCGGACGAATCGCGAAAACCGTGACCTCGGACACGTCCCATTGGCCGTCGGGATGGACCGCCAGCGCCAGCCAGTCCGGTCCCGCAGCGATCAGCGGACCGTCGCCTTCAATGAAAGTTTCCCCGGCGGCCTCGGGTGCTTGGTCAGGAACGAGCAACCACTCGGACAGACGGCTTCGGGAACTCCAATCCTCCGCAGACGCGTCAGCCGCAGCATTCCATTCGGTGGTCGCCAGAATCAAGCGGTTGCCCGCCAGGCGGCTGTCGGCCAAGCTGCCGGGAACGTCGCGGGTGCTGGTGACTTCCGCTTTGCCACCGCTCACCTTCACCAGATTGATCCGCGTCCATGAGCCGGCTTTGTTCGACCAACCCTCGGTCAGCAGGACCAAGGTCCGGGCCTTCGCGGAACCCGGCAGCAAATAAAGATCCTGCCCCACCGCCGGCAACCGCAGCGAAGCCGTGATCCGCGGATCGGCGGGGTCGGTCAAATCGAGCACTTGCAGGCCGCGCAGTTGGTTGAAGAAATACACGGTCCCGCCATCGATCTTCCAAATGTCCGCTTCAACCGGGACACTGCCAGTTGCAAGGTCTCCGCCACCAATCCCGGTGACCTCCTTGAGCACGATGCCGGGCACGCCGGGAAGGCTTCCCGATTTGACCGCGTCAAAGCGAGTCTTGCCCTTGTAAAAGGACGCAGGAAACTTGTCATGCGCGACGGGTGCGCCGACAAACTGGCCGATCGCCCGCCAGCGGACTTCCGGCCCGGCGGCGGGCAGTTTGAATTTCATCACCCCCACCACCGCGCTCTTCGTGCGGATTTTCTGCCAGCCGCCGTCGCGCTGGAACCGTTGCACGGTCACGCTTGCGACCCCCGCGGGGACCGTTACTTTGGCCGTCGAACGGTCTGCGGAAAGCTCCAACGCGAGGATTTTCCGCCCGCCCGATGCTGCCGCCAGCGGGCCGGCGGTGCCGATGAAGGCGAGGGCCAGCAGCAACAGGCACAGCCGGTGCCAGAGGTGGAATGGATGGACGATGCAGGGTTTCATGGTGGGTAGTTGCTCAATGGTTTGAGAAAACCGGGACTTTTCGCCCGACGGTTACGTTTCGATCAGCACGCTGACGATCACAATCCGCCATCCACATTACGACCGGATCTTGGTTTCGGAAAATTCCCGCATGCCGGACTCCCTCGGAGTTTGGCCACACACTTTTCAATGAGAAATCCACAATCCACCTTGATATCACGGCCATTTCCATCAAAAAGAGGCCATGTTAGGGAACGTTTTCACTCTGGTTTTACAAATCGATTTCCCTGGAGCGCCCGTCTTGAAGCCCATTTTATGGATCCTCGGAGTTTGGTGGATCCTGAAGTATATGCTGGCTTGCATCGGGTTATGGAATGTCAAAGCCCACGACCACACGGAAACGCCGATTCGTGCGGAGGATTTGCATCCCGAGGTCCGGCGGCATGTGCAACCTTGGCTCAATCGGCTGGCCGAGTTCGGATTCAGCGGGCCATGTTTCTATCGGATGGAATCCCACTCGCGACTGGAGCGGGTGTTTTGCCGGATGACCCACGGCGGGACGAAGTCGATCGCGGAACTCCGGATCCTGATCCTTCCATCTGGAGCAGCCCCCCGGGTGATGTTGGGATTCTACAACTTTCTGAGTGACGGGCGCATTCTCGTCACCGGCGAAACGGGGGCTTGCGATCACTTGCCCGCCCATTGGCTTGCCTTGTTCAAACGGTTCAAGCGGGTCGATGAACAATTGGGAGCCCATCAATCGCGACTCAAGGAGCTGGCTCCCTTGGCGACGGCGATTTCACCGGAGGATCCCGCAAGCGCGATGGCGGCGCAGCACGCGGCGACCGACCAGGCATCGGTTGACGCAGGTCTGCTCGAGCGCGATCCGGGGGACGAGACGGCTTTTCGGATGCGCCGGACCGGCATTCCGTGGTTTGCCCTGAAAGTGGTGAAGTTCTCGCTTCCGGGACTGAAGGTGGACTCCGTCAAAAGGGCCGATCTCGCGCTCCCCGGCCCCGCGCTGCCGGCCGTGGAAGTTGGCCTCCCGCCGGGGACTAGTCCGGAAGATGGAGTCGAGCGGGATTTGAAAAAATATCATGAAGCCGCAGGCGGGAAAAAAAAGGGCTTGAGCCGGTGGGCGAAACTCGCGCTGCTAACAGTGACGCTGGGATTGTTCGCGGTGTTCTGGAACGGCGGAAACCTTGGAGGAATAACGGGCGTCATCATCGGGGTGTTGCTGCTGCATGAGTTCGGCCATTGGCTGCCGATGAAGCTCTTCGGTTACAAGAATGTGACGATGTTTTTCATCCCGGGCTTCGGAGCGGCAGTCAGTGGCAAAAAGCAGCACGCGCCTGCCTGGCAGGATCTGGTGGTGCTGCTAGGCGGCCCTTTGCCGGGCCTGTTCGGCGGAATCGCGGTGATGATCATCGGCTACTTTTACCAGGGCATTCCGGATTTCTGGCTAAACGCGGCAGGCCTCGCGATCATCATCAACGCCTTCAACCTGCTGCCGTTCCTGCCACTGGACGGCGGAAAAATCGTGGATCTGCTCATCTTCAAGGACATTCCGTTGTTGCGGCTGTTGTTCAACGGATTCTCGACGTTGAGCGTGATCGCCGCTTGTTTCCTGCCGGGCTTGGGTGTGATGCGCTACCTGGCGGTCATCATGGGGCTGGGGCTGGTCCGGGACGTGAAAATGTTCGGGGTTTTGAAGGAAGCCCGGAAGGTCGCATGGGCGGGCCAGGTGAATGACGAGGACACCGCGCTGCGGAGAATTTTCAAGGAACTCAGGGAATCTGGAAACGCGAACTTCGTGGGCAGCCCGGACTGGCTGAAGCGGACTCAGGTGGTCATCGAGGAAGTGCTGCGGAAGCGTCCCAGTTGGTTGGTGAGGATCGGCGGACTCGGCTTTTACGGAGCAGTTAGTTTATTTCCGGTACTGTTGCTCGTGACCGTGGTGGCAGTGAAAGCCAGCGGGCTTCTCTCGCGCTCGCCTAGCGGAATGGAACATCTTGCCGCGCTGCGGGCGGATCTGCCAAAAAGCACGATCCATTTGTCCCAAGAGCAAATGACTCCGCTCAACCAGCTGGCGATCAACACCGAGACGATGCTGATCGACGCCGAAGGCCAGATACCAAGCGTGGAGCGCGTTCGTGAGATCGCCAAATTACTTCCGGAGGGGACATGCCGCGAAGTGGATCTCCTGCACTGGGAACAGGTGCGGGCTTTTCAAAGCTGGGGCGATTCGAGCCTGAAGTCGGTGGATGTCTGGCTGGAGTCGGCTTGCCTGCGGATGGAAAAGGCGACCGACGATGGTAAAAATGACGAGAGTTTCCGGCGTTCGGAAATCATGCTGCACGCCGTTCGGTCGCTTGAACCGGCGATTTCCTGCCGCCAGCGCGAGCAACTTTGTGATGTGCAGATTCGCGTCCTGAATAACATCGCAAAACTAAATGGCAGCGGGGCGATCACCCCGGAGATGCAGGATCGCCTGAAACCCAGAATTCAGGCGCTGCGAAACCTGCCCGATCCGGCGGTAGAGGCATTCCTGATTGTTGACGGCTGGACGGAGCAGCAAATGCATCAACCGACCAGCGGCTACGATGTTGAAGATCCGGGAGAATCGCACCAGGATGATGCCGCGTTCTGCCGGATGTTTTACAAACAGATAGACGATCTGAAGAACAGCCACCGCGAATCGCCATCGGCTAGTTTGGCCGTCGCACGATTTTGGAAAAAGCAAGGCAAGGCCGGCGAGTTGCCTCAAGAATTGCCCGCCGGGGTGAAAGTGACGCCCGCCGAGGCGGGTTTCCTGCACCGGTTCTGTGATCGCAAGCGCGAAATCATCTGGCTCCAGAATGCAGTGCTCTACGCGATGAACCTGGATGCCTATCAGAAACAACATGGCTGCCATCCCATGCGCTGGGATCACGCTGTCCCAGGTGGCGGTATGGTGGATTTCGTCCCCGGCGCGGTCCCCTCGCTCCGCCTGACCGATGCCCGGAGCGCAGCGCAACGCGCCGGACCGGCGTGGCTCGGCAGAAATCCGGCTGAATTGCAGCCTTCGCTGCATTTCCCGCTGTGTCCGGTCGCCGAAAAAACGGGAACCCGTCGGTTCTGAAACGACGTGGCGTGCCTAGATCAAGATCGCCCGGACACGGATTCTATCCAGCCGATTGACAAGCGCTGGCAGGGCTTTCAGTCTCCGCGGCGTGATTTCCGAATTGAAACATTCCCCGCTAGAAGCTGCCCACGTCGCCCTCGGTGCTCGCCTCGTCTCCTTCGCCGGTTGGAATATGCCGGTGCAATACACGTCCATCATCGACGAACACTCCGCCGTCCGCACCCGCTGCGGGATTTTCGATATTTCCCACATGGGGCAGTTCATCGTCAGCGGCCCGACGGCGGCGGCGTGGCTCAACGGACTGCTCACGAACAACATCGCCAAGCTCGGCATCGGCCAAGGGCAATACACGCTGATGCTCAACGAAAGCGGCGGAGTGATCGATGATTTGATCGCTTACCGGACGGGTGAAACGGAGTTTTTCCTGGTGGTGAACGCGTCGATGATCGAGGAGGATTTCTGTTGGATGAACGCAAAGCGTGACGAAGCGGTGGAGCTGCGCAACGAGAGCGACTCGTGGGCTGGAATGGCGATCCAAGGTCCGAACGCAGTGAAGATTTTCGCCACAGTTTGTGCGGGCGAAACGCTGCCGCCGCGCAATGGGATCATGGCGACCACTGCGGGTTCGGTGGTGTGTCGGACTGGCTACACTGGCGAGGATGGCTTTGAATTTTTCTGCCCGGCTGCCGAAGCCATCGGTTACTGGGACCGCTTTCTAGCAGCCGGAGCGAAAGCCTGCGGCCTCGGTGCCCGCGACTCGCTGCGCTTGGAAATGGGCTATCCGCTCAACGGCAACGATCTCTCCCCCGAACGCACGCCGATTGAGGCCGGACTCGGGTTTTTCTGCGATCTGGAAAAAGGCGACTTCATCGGCCGCGAGACGCTCGCCCGCCAGAAGGCCGATGGACCGGCGGTGAAGCTAACGGCTATCCGCTATCTGGACAAAGGTGCCCCGCCGCGCGCGCACTACCCGGTCGTTTCCGCCGCCGGCGAAGTCATCGGCGAGCTGGCCAGCGGAGTGCTTTCGCCGTCGCTGATGACCGGCATCGGCATGGCGTATCTGCCTGCGGAGTTTTCGAAAATCGGCACGCCACTGAGCATCGAAGTGCGGGGAAAACTTTTCCCGGCCGAGGTGGTGAAAAAGCCATTTTACAAGCATTCCTGAAAACTTCACCCTAGCCACTTCATCATGAACACACCATCCGACCTCCGCTACGCCACCTCCCATGAATGGGTCCGCCTTGATGGCGAGATCGCCACCGTGGGCATTTCCGATCACGCTCAGGAAGAACTGACCGACGTGGTATTCGTCGAGCTACCCGCCGTGGGCCGTGCGGTCGATGCCGGCGATCCGACCGCCGTCGTGGAATCCGTGAAAGCCGCCAGCGACATCTACGCGCCTGTGAGCGGCGAGATCGTGGAGGTGAACCCGGACGTCGAAGCCGATCCGTCGCTCGTCAACACCGACCCGTATGGCAAGGGCTGGATCTTCAAACTCAAGGTGAAGGATGCGGCGCACGTTTCCAAACTGATGGATGCGGCAGCTTACGGGGCGCAAATTAGCTGAGTGGCGCTTGAATCTAGCCAACATTCACCGGCACCAACGTCATCGTGTCGTTGCTGAACATGTCGATGCCTTTCTGCTTGGACTCCTCCAGCACGGCGGGAAATAGGCCCATAGAGAACTCGAAGGCCAGCACGTCCACCCGCGTGGCGCCGCGCGGGATTTCCCACTCTTCCCATGATTTGTGGGGAGCACAGCCGCCCCGGCTGTGGATCGGCACGCCCTCGCGGCGATCTTTGCGGGAAGTGGTGCTGGGCGTGACTTGAAGGGAGTCGCCGAGGATCATGCGGTTCGACCAGTTCTGGTCGTGCTGATAGAACTCGGTCTTGTCCGCGCCCTTGGGGATGCCGTTGAAGTCGGCGAAGAGGTCGGGCGTGAGGTGGCCGTCGTCGTGCTGCTGTTGCTTGGACTGACGCAGCAGGTCGTCGATGATGGCCTTGGGGTGGACCTTTTCCTGGATGTAGAGCGGCGGGGCGTGGACGACGAGGTCGCTCCAGTCTTGCTCGTCCTTGCCGCGCCAGACGAGCTGGGGATCGAGATCGCGGTTTCTGGGGTGGCGGAGGGTTTTGGGGGATTGTTGTTCCTTTTCGACAAAGGATTGCTGCTCGACGGAGGGGATGTTTTTCCGCTTGGCCTCGGCGTGGTTGAGGGTCGCGACCTGCTTGGCGGTGGGATAGGTGGTGCGTTTTTTAGCGGGCATGGGAGAAGAGGTAAGAAATCAATCAAAGGGTATCGGCATGGAGAATATCCAAGTAGCTGCGGTAGGCGTAGAGCTTGCGATAGTTCTGGCCGGTGATTTCATGGACAACACCGCACTTTTCCAGAGTCGCGAGGGCCTTGATGGCGGTGGGAGTGGAAACGCCAAGCGCACGGGCCGCTTCCGCGACGCTGGTAACCGGGCGGCGCTGGAGATGCTGATGCAGGCGGATGACCGATGCTGCCTGGGGTTGTAGGGCGGCAGCGTCCCGCCCGAAAAGCTGTAGTAAATCTCGCGCGGTCTGAGTGGCGGCGCGTGAGGTCTCAAGCACGCCTGTGAGGAAGAAAGTGAGCCATTCTTCCCAATCGCCAGAGATGCGGATTTCTTGAAGAAGCCGGTAGTATTCGTCGCGATTTTTTTTCAGGTAAAGTGACAGATAGAGCATGGGAGACTCCAGCACACCCTCGGCACAGAGAATAAAGGTGATGAGCAAGCGACCCAGGCGACCATTGCCATCGAGGAACGGATGAATTGTTTCAAACTGCACATGAGCGAGAGCGGCCTTCAGCAGGGGGCGGGTCTTGACGGGTTGGTCATGGAGAAAAAGCTCCAGAGCACCCATCGCTTCCATCAGGAGTTCCGGCGGTGGTGGCACGAAGCGAGCGGTGCCGGGGCGTGAGCCACCGATCCAATTTTGGCTGGTGCGGAACTCGCCGGGCATTTTTCCACTCCCTTTACCATGAGACAGCAAGATGCGGTGGATGTCGCGAATCATCCGCAGGGAGAGCGGCTCACCCTTTTTCAAGAGTGCGAGCCCGTGCTGCATGGCGTCCACATAGCAAGAAACCTCTGCGGCATCCTCCTCCAAGCCTGCGGGCGTGTTGGCTAGCTCGTGGCTGAGAAGATCTGAGAGAGAAGATTGAGTCCCCTCGATCTGGGAAGAAAGCACGGCCTCTTTTCTGACATAGCTGTAGAGAAAGAGTCCAGGATCGGGTAGCAATAACGAGACGCCGTCCAAGCGTCCCAAGGCGGTGGATGCAGCATCGAGTAAGGCTCCCAGTTCCCCATCGATTTCCAACAGCGGATCTGGCGGCAGTGCACGAGGCATGAAGGCTCTGGCGGTCTCCCCGGTGGTGCTGATCGGTAAATAATGGCCTGTGAGTCCGCGTAACATATTAAGAGAATGGCGATTTAGTTTAATTCTGCGCCGCCAATGTAAAGTTTTGTTTCATTCGGGCAATGGGAATTAAATTATTTGGCTATTTTGTTTAATTTCTGGGTGTTGAATTCAAGTTTTCCTCTGTTTTGGAAGCGGTCCGGATCATCTTCTCGAACTGCGCCTTTACCTTGCTGGCGAAGTCGGCCTCGATTTCATAGACATCGCAGAACTCAGCGAAGGCCCAGCGGCCGTGGGTGGCGAGGTGGTTCACGCCGGGAACCCAGTAGGTCTGCATGGTGGTGGCCTTTTCCTTGGCGTCCTCGCGGCGGTAGCCTTTGATTTCCACGATGAGGTGGAGCAGGTCGCCTGGGCCATGGCCGTCGTCCACGAGGACGATGAAGTCCGGCAGGTAACGGTGAGTTTCCGAGCCGTAGCGGTAAGGGACTTCCAGGCCGAGGTTGTGATTCTTGACGTAGGAACGGACTTGCGGATGGCTTTGACTTGAATCGTTTCACGCGGCGGCTGCGGTGGAGCGATGACCGGCTTGGCGGTGAAGTCGAAGGGGATGCCGAAAACGTCGGCATACTCGACGTTGAAGAGGCCATTTTCGTTGAGTTCGTAAGATTGGCGGCGGAGGGAGCGGCCGATGACTTGCTTGCACAAGAGCCGGGTGCCGAAAGCGCGGATGCCGAGGACGTGGGTGACGTTGTTCGCATCCCAGCCTTCCGTGAGCATGGAAACGGAAACGACACAGCGGATATTGGCTCCGAGTTGGCCGGCCTTGCCGACGGTGTTCATGACCTCGCGGAGGAGCTCTTGGTCGGTGATGTCGGCGACAGAGCGGACATTGCCGCTGGATTTCCAGAGATCGAAGGTCTTCGCATAGTGGCCGTAGAGGGACTCGATGGCGGTCTGGAGTAGGACGGGGAGCTTGAGCGGATCGAGATCGGAGGCTTTGTTCCGTCCGGCCTTGGGCAGGCTGACTTTCTGATTTTTCAGGCTTTCCCAGAGATTGCGGAACATTGGCATCTCGCTGCCGGGAATATTCTCGGCCACCGGGACGCGCGGGAGTTTAACGATCCCGCACTCAATGGCGTCCATCAGCGAGAAATCGCTCATGGTCCACGGGAACAAAGTGCCCTCCACGTAGCCCGAGCCACTTAGGAAAAACGGCGTGGCGGAGAGGTCCATCACCCGCGAGATGCCGAGCTTGCGGTTCACCGCTTCCAAGCCGGAGATCCAGAGTCGAGCGGCTTCCTTATTTTTCTCGGCTTCCTTTTTCTCCTCGCCCTTGAGGTCTTCCTCGCCGGAATCACTCTCGCCAGCCTTCTCGCGGTAGCAGTGGTGCGCCTCATCATTTAGCACGAGGATGTTTTTCAAGCCCATGAGATCTGGCATGACGCGCTGGATCAAGTTTTCGACCTTCCGCCGATCAAGATGCAGGTCACAGAAAGTAAGGCCGAGTGCAAAGTATGCCTTCATTGTGGCCCTGGTTTTTGCGTGATCAGCAGCTACATCTCGACCGTCCGCAAACAAGGGCTGAACCTGATGGACTCCATCAAAGGTGCCTTCACCGGAAGTCCCGTCAGCTTCACCACCTGAATAGTTACGTCCACTTTTGCTCAGCTCGCTAAATCGCAATGAAAAATCGATCACCTCCCGGATTCTGGAACGCCCGTAAAAATTCCCGCTCAGATCCGGCGTCTCTTTGATTTGCAGGAATTTACCATTTTTTACCCGTTCCATCGGTTAAGGCACACAGAATACCAACGACTTGCAAAACGTGCGGGGCGGGAGATTTTATTTGCCAAACGCTCCCAAATGGAAATCTTCGCGACCTCCCCCGCCGCGATTCGCGGTTTCTTTCAAACTTTTTGGGCTCCCTTGGCTTCGAGTTTGAAAATCCCGCCGAGTTGAAAATCCCTACCGACTTGCTTGCTTGTCTCCCACGATGTATCTGTCTATCCGTACCCAAAAATTCGCCGTTTCCGCCCTCAGATTGTTATTGATCCTCGTATCACTTGCACAAATTTCTGCAGCCTCCGACCCATCAGGCATCGTCAACTTGGTTTGGGATCCAAACCCCGAAACGAACATTGCCGGTTATCTCGTCCACTATGGCACCGCCAGCGGCGACTATTCCCAAACCTTGGAAGTCAGCAGCTCGCCCGGGGCGACTCTTGCCGCCCTGCAAATTGGAATCACCTACTACTGCGTCGTTCAGGCCTTCAACACCTCCGGACTCCATGGGCTGTATTCCTCGGAAATATCTTTCTCCATTCCGGAAGCCAACCTGCCTGAAATTGCCGTGGCGCAGGCGTCCGTCGGCAACCTCACCGAACTCACCGATGGCTTGGCGACCATCAACTTCGGCACTGCGGAACTTGGAACGCCCGGTCTCACCGAAACCTTTATCCTCAAAAACCCCGGCACCGCAGATCTCACGGGCTTGGCGATCACCGTCGATGACGACGTGAATTACTCCGTCCTCCCCCTCGGTACAACCACCTTGGCACCCGGCGAGTTCACCGTTTTCAATGTCACCTTCGCGCCATCGGCTGCCGGATCGCACGCTGCGGTCATCCACATCATCAGCAATGAAACCGGTGACAACAACTTCGACATCATGTTCACCGGCACCGGTGCCGGACTCGCCATCCCGATCCTCGCGGTGGAAAACGCCGACGGCACCCCGGTGGAATCCGCTGGAGCGGTTATCCCGTTCGGCAGCGTCATCGTCGGCTCCACCGGTGATTCCGTGACCTACGTCATTAGCAACTCCGGCACCGCCGAGCTAACAGGTTTGCAGGTCGAGACCACCGGACTCCAAGCCTCCAGCTTCGTGCTCGACGTTCCGCCCGTCACCTCGCTCGAACCCGGCACCTCCACCCGTTTCACCGTCACCTTCGAACCCACCAGCGCCGGCTCGCAAGCTGCGGCCATCCGGATCACGAGCGACTCCACTCTCCCGGACACGCTGGAAATCGGCCTCGACGGCACTGGCATCGCCGTCCCTGAAATCGAGATCATTCAAGACGACGGGTCCAACCTGACCAGTGGCAGCGACTCCGTGAGCCTTGGCAATTGCAACGTCGGCACCACCTCATCGGCCCGGACGTTCACGATCAAAAACTCCGGTTCTGCGGTGCTCTCCGGATTATCGGTGGCCAGCGATGATTCAGATTTCATGCCCGGCAACCCCGGCGAAACCACGCTTGCCCCCGGGGCCAGCACCACTTTCCAGGTCAGCTTCCGGCCGAACGCCGCCGGTGCATGCGTTGCCCACCTTGCGATTGCCAGTAACGACGCCGACGAGAGTCCGTTTTCGATCACTCTAACCGGCCAAGGGATCAACGCTCCGGAAATCTTGATTCACCACCACCGCCGAAAGAATCGCAGGAACGATGCCACCTCCATTACCTCCATCAACCGCTGGGCCACCATCCACATCATCAGCAACAATGGCGACGAGCAGGTCTTCCGCACCTGGGCAACTAATTCCTACGCGGACCAACCGGGTGCCCAACTCCGGGCTGTGCCCATCCGCATCGGCAGCAAGCCTAGGGTCTCGACATCTCCCGTCCAAGCCATCGAGGTGATCGGTGGCCGGAAATACCTCACGCTGACCTTTGCCAAGACTTCCGGAAGGACCGTTCTTCCGCGCAACGTCGAGGTCTCATCCAATCTTCTCGATTGGTCCAGCGGCACGAAGCACACCACCGTTCTGCTAAACAACGCGACAACCCTCAAAGTGCGCGACAACATCCCGGTGACCCGCGACGCCAAGCGCTACATCCGGCTCAGGCGGTGAGCCATGGACCGCAGTGGGAAGCGCGGTGCCACGCCGTTTTGGATGATTGGTTCGTGAGCGCCCTCAAGCCAGCAGCTCTCTAACCACCCGCGCGGGTTCGACACCGGTGAGCTTTTGGTCGAGGCCTTGGAACTTGAAGGTGAGGCGCTCGTGATCGACTCCTAGCAGATTGAGGATGGTGGCATTGAGGTCGCGGATGTGCATCGGGTCCTTGACGATGTTGTAGGAGAAATCGTCGGTCTCGCCGTAGGTGGTTCCCGGTTTCACGCCGCCGCCAGCCATCCACATCGAGAAGCAGCGCGGGTGGTGGTCGCGGCCGTAGTCGTCCTTGGTCAGGCCGCCCTGCGAGTAAACGGTGCGACCGAATTCGCCGCCCCACACGACGAGCGTGTCGTCCAGCAGACCGCGTTGTTTGAGGTCCGCGATCAATGCGGCGGTCGGGCGGTCCACGTCCTCGCAGAGAATCTTCATGCGGTTCGGGAGGTCGAGGTGGGTGTCCCAGCCGCGGTGGAAGATCTGGGTGAAGCGCACGCCGCGCTCGGCGAGGCGGCGGGCCATCAGGCAGTTGTAGGCATAGGTCCCGGGTTCCTTGGCCTTGGGGCCGTACATCTCCCAGATCGATTCCGGTTCGTCGGATAGATCGGTGAGTTCCGGCACCGAGGTTTGCATGCGGAAGGCCATTTCATATTGGGCGATGCGGGCGTTGGTCTCGGGATCGCCGATGCGCTCGTTGAGCTGGCGGTTCATTTCACTCACACCGTCGATCATCGCCCGGCGGATCGCGGCGGGCACGCCCTTGGGATTGGATAGATGGATCACCGGATCGCCGCCGGAGCGCAGCGCGACGCCGGCATGTTCGGGCGAGAGGAAACCCGCCGACCACAAGCGCGAGGACAGCGCCTGGATGTTGGAAAAGAGCGGTAGCTTGGAGGTCAACACCACGAAGGTGGGTAGGTCGTCGTTCATCGAGCCGAGACCGTAGGATATCCACGAACCCATCGATGGCTTACCGGCAATCATGTTGCCCGAGTTCGCCAGCAGGATCGCCGGTTCGTGGTTGATGGCATCGGTGTGCATCGACTTGATGACCGCGAAGTCGTCGGAAACCTTGGCAAGGTGCGGGAACAGATCACTCACCCAATGGCCGGCATTGCCATGCTGTTGGAATTTGGAAAACGAGGGAGCCACGGGAAACCGCGTTTGCGAGGCGGTCATCCCGGTGAGCTGCTGGCCGCCCCTGACGGATTCCGGCAGATCCTTGTCGAAGTGCTGGAACAGGTTCGGCTTGTAGTCCCAGGTCTCGATCTGCGAGGGAGCACCGGCCATGAACAGATAGATCGCACGCTTCGCCTTGGGCGCGAAATGCGGCAAGAGCGCCGCTTGCATTTCCGCAGCTTGGGCCGAGTTGCCGCCTTTGGCGAACAAACCGGCGATGCTCGCCCAGGCGAGCGACTTGCCAGCGCGGGATAGAAATTGGCGGCGCGAGGCAAGGGCCAGCCATTCGGACTTCAGGTCGGCCGGGATCGGTAGATCCATGACGGACGGGCTTTCACCGCCGTGGTCGGAACAGAGTTGGATTTTCATGAGAGGAAGAGAACTATGAGAGATGAGCTAGGAAAGATGATCGATGAGTGGAAGATGAAGAGACGCTACGGAGGAGGGTGGCGTTTGAATTTTTGGCGGGCGGTTTGGATCGAGGCGAAGAAGATGCGCTGGAACTCGTCGGACTCGATAATCGCGTGGGCGACCTTGGTGGTTTCCTTGAGCAGCGGCACCCGGGCGATCGTCTTTCCTAGTTCATCTTTCCTAGTTCATCTTTCCTAGATCATTTCGTCAGGGTTTCGTCGAGATTGAGGAACTGATTGGACATCATCGTCCAGGTGGCGATTTCGACTGGGTTGAGATCGGGGGTGACCGGCGCGGCACCGGTGGTGAGGAGATCCTTGGCGTCCTGCGGGTGCTCCTGATAGTGGTTGGAATAGGTGTCGAGGCTTTTGGTCAGATCGGTAATTTCGATGGCCGCGAGTGGCCTTGAGATCAGCGTTTCCGCGAGGAAATCCAGTCTCTCAGCGACGCTGGTGCCGTGACGGATCGCGTGCTCGGCGAGCTTGCGGGCGGCTTCGAAAAACTGCGGGTCATTCATGCTGACCAGTGCTTGCAACGGCGTGTTGGTGCGGGCGCGGCGGACACACACTACCTCGCGGGCCTGGGCGTCGAAGGTCTCCAGCGACGGTGGCGGGGCGAAGCGTTTCCAGAAGGAATACATTGAGCGGCGGTAGAGCCCTTCGCCGTCGTCCTGCTTGTAGTGGAGCGTGTTGGACTCGGGCATCGAGACGGCTTCCCAGACGCCTTCCGGCTGATAGGTCTTCACCGGTGGCCCGCCGATTTTCGCGGCCAACAAGCCTGAGGCCTGCAAAGCGGTGTCGCGTAAGACCTCGGCATCCATCCGGAAACGGGGACCGCGCGAGAGCAGGCGGTTGCCGGGATCGGCGGCGAGCGCCTTGGGCGTGACATGGTTGCTCTGCCGGTACGTGCCGGAGGTGAGCAGCAGTTGATAGATATGTTTCACGTTCCAGCCGGACTCGCGGAACTCGACGGCGAGCCAGTCTAGCAATTCTTGGTTCGATGGCCGGGTGCCCATGATCCCGAAATCGTCGGAGGTTTCCACCAGGCCGATGCCGAAGACTTCCTGCCAGATGCGGTTGACGGTGACCCGCGCGAACAACGGGTTCTCTGGCTTGCACAACCACTCGGCGAGTTCGAGGCGATTGGAGGCCTGATGGGCGGCAGGCAGAAACTCCGGCGTGGCGGGCGTGACCATTTCCTTGCGGGCGGAATAGACGCCGCGGTTGAGCACCCAGGCGGTGGCGGGAGCCTCACGCTCGCGGGCGATCAGGGTTGGCGTGCCGTCCTTGCCGAGGCGGTCGATGTCGCCGTCTGCGGCATGGATTTCACCCATCAATTTCGCCGATTCCGCGTCCGCCGCCGGAAGGAAAAACCGGTCGAGGGCGACGAATTTCTGTTGGGGCGTCCACTTGTCCGGATCTTTTTCGGCGGCTAGAATCTCCGCAGCGGGATCCTCGTAGGGCAGGCGTGAAAACTCGGCGGGATCGAGCGTCCGCTGATAGACGCGCACATCCTGGAAGGCGGATTCGCGCAGGCGATCGCTTTCCACGCGTTGCCCCAAGTTCAGCGGCAGGTTGTTGCGAATGGTTTCCCCGGGTTGGAGGTTGTTGACGGTGATGGTCACCGGACGCGGCTGGCCATCGACGAACAGCTTCACACCTTCCGCTTTGCCGGAGCCGTCGTAACTGAACCCGAGATGGACCCACTCGCCGCGCGGGATGTCCGTGGTGTTCACGCGGATGGCGTGATCCGGCCAGTGGTTGATGATGTGGACGACGAGTTTGTCGTCCTCGATGAACATGTCCCAGCCGCGATGGCCGTCCATCTTGTCACTGCCCATGCGGGAAATCAACGAGCCATCGCCGGTGGTGACGTTAGAAGTTTTCATCCGCAGCATCGTCCACATCGAGACGGAAAATCCTTGGTTGGATTCAAAATCACCGAGACCGGGCATCGGCAAGTTAGAGGTGATGTCCATCCGCATGGAGGGCCAGAACCAGACGTGCTCTCCCCACACGAGCGGGTTGGTGTCGGCCGTGTAGCTGGGGACTTTCGCGCCGGGCGCGGAGTTTTTCACGAGGTCGCCCTTGCCTTCGTCAAGGCGCAGGCGGAGTTCCAATGCCTCGTTAGAAACGGGCATCGGCTTGTGGCCGATGGCGAGCCATTGCTTGAAGAGCATGGACGCTTCGCCACGGCGCTTTTCATACTTCACGGTAGCCTCCGAGCGGCGGGCGACAGCAGCGTCGAACTCCGCACGCTTGTCATCGGCGGGCAGGCGCAGGACCGGCTTACTGTCGGGGACGTTTTCATCCCACGGCTTGTCGGCGGTGTTGCTGAAAAACGCGCCCAGCGAGTAGAAATCCTTTTGCGCCGTGGGGTCGAACTTGTGGTCGTGGCAAGCTGCGCAGCCGACTGTTAGGCCGAGGAATGCAGCGCCAAACGCCTCGGCGCGGTCGCGAGTGTTGTTCGCATGGACTTCTTCAGGGATGGTGCCGCCCTCATTGGTGGAAACATTGCAACGGATGTAGCCGGTGGCGATCCAAGTGTCCGCAGTGGTGGCAGGAATCAAATCGCCGGCAAGCTGCTCACGGACGAATTGATCATACGGCTTGTTAGCCGCGAACGAGCGGATGACATAGTCGCGGTAAGGCCAGATCGAGCGGACGTTGTCGAAATGCAAGCCGTGGGTGTCCGCATAGCGCGAGTAGTCCAGCCAGTAGCGCGTCCGGTGCTCGGCGTAAGCGGGCGTCCTGAACAGCTTTTCCAAATACGCGGTGTAAGCCGCATCGGTCGGATTTTTCGCGAAAGCCTCCACATCCGCCGGGTCGGGCAGCAGGCCGGTTAGATCGAGCGCGGCGCGGCGAATCAGCACTCGCGGATCTTCCGGCGGCACGGGCGAAAGCCCCTTCTTCGCGAGATTTTCCTGGATGAAGGCATCCACCGGGTTGGTCGCCGCCTCGGGATGTGGGACGACCGGTGCCGCCGGGCGTTTCGGCGGGATGAACGACCAATGCTCCTCGTAAACCGCGCCTTCCGCCACCCAGCGTTCGAGCGTTGCGATCTGTTGTGCTGTTAGCGTCTTGTGCGACTTCGGCGGCGGCATCATCTCGTCAGGATCCTTGGATTTGATCAGGCGGACCAGCAACGACGCCCCGGCGTCACCCTTGACGATCACTGGTTTCCCATCCTCGCGATTTTGAAACGCATACTTTTCCCGATCCAGCCGCAGCGGCTCCTTTTCTGGCAACCGGGTCCCGGAATCCGGACCGTGGCAGTGGTAACAATTTTCAGAGAGGATCGGCTGGATCGACGCGTTGAACGAAATCGGTGCGCCAGAAGGCACCGCCGCTGGCAACGAACCGGCCAGAAGGCTGCCGGATAAAATGGGAATCAATCTACGAAAAACGGGATTCATCGGCGGCGTGAAAATTCGGATCGTCTAACTTTAAATGCCTGCCTCCCCTAAACGGGGTTTCTCTGCCCCAACTTGCACCGGTCGCGGGAAATCACAACTCTGCTAATTCTACCGCACCGAGCGAGAGAGCCGCCAAGTCCTCCACTTCCGCCACCGACGCCACGTGGCAAAGCTTCTGCCGCAAGTCTTTCGCCCCGGGGAATCCCTTGCAGTACGCCATCAGCCGCGAGCGCATCGCCGTCAGCGTCTGCTTCTCATTGCCATTCCGGCGGCTGTCCACCGCCAGCTTGCAATGCCGGATCACCAGCTCCCAGCGCTCATCCACCGTGATCTCCGGCAACACCTCGCCCGTTTCCAAAAAATGCTTCGCCTGGCGGAAAACCCACGGATTCTGCATCGCCGCGCGGCCGATCATCACGCCGGACACCGCCGTCTCCTGCCGCCGCCGGACCACGTCCGCGCCGCAGGTGAGGTCGCCATTGCCGATCACCGGAATGCCAACCGCCCGCGCCACTGCGTCGATCACCTCCCAGTTCGCCTCGCCGCCGTAGCCCTGCGCCCGCGTCCGCCCATGCACCGCGATCACCTGCATCCCGCAGTCCTCCAAAATCTTCGCCACCTCCACCGCGTTCACCGAGTTCTCGTCCCAGCCGATCCGCATCTTGGCCGTGATCGGCACTTGCTCGCCCACCGCTTTCGCCACCCCGGCCGCCACCGCTGCGAGGACCGGGCAATCCTTGAGCAACGACGAGCCGCCATTCCGCGCGACCACTTTATTCACCGGGCAGCCGAAATTGATATCGATGAAATCCGGTCGCTTCCAGTCGATGATCTTTTTCGCCGCCTCCCCCATCCGCTCGCCGTCCGCGCCGAAAAGTTGCACGCCCACCGGCCGTTGCTCGTCGGTGAATTCGGTGTACTTCCGGGTCCGGTCGTCCGCCTGCATGATTCCCTCCGCCGAGACGAACTCCGTCACCATCACATCCGCCCCCAGTTCCTTGCAGATTTGGCGGAAAATCACATCGGTCACCCCGGCCATCGGCGCGAGGTAGAGCGGGAAACGGTTGTTGGAAAACCAAGGGAGCACGCGCCACCCTACAACCCGCTTACCCTGCGAGTCCATCCCGGATCGTTCACGGCAGACTTGCCCACTTCGGCAAGCCCGCCTCTATTCACTCCTTCGATTGTCCAGCGATGATTCTGAGTCTCTTTTCCGATTCCTCATATTCTCCCAGATGCGCCCGCATCAGGCTCTTCCACAGCTTGCCATGATTGGGCACCGCGAAATGCAGCAACTCATGAACAATGACGTAGTCCCCAAGATCCGTCGGCATTTCTAGCAACTCATCGTTGAAGCTCAATGTTCCCCCTGTCGAACACGATGCCCACTTGCGGCTCATCGGACGAATGTAGATCGCCTTCGCATCGGCCTCCAGCTTCCGCGCCCATTCCAGCACCCGCGCCTTGAACACCTCCCGATCGCGCAAGTGATCGACGTTAGAAGTGGCTGGAGCGTCTCGCTCCAGACCGTTGCCGGGGCGTCTCGCCCCGTCTTCATCTTTCTTGGCTGCCATCATTTCCGGAACGCTTTCTCCAACAGCATGAACAACGACTCCACCGTCACCGCCACCTTGTCCAAATCATCCTCCTCGAAACACAAGGCAATCGTCACCCGTTTCCTCAGCTCGCGCAACTCCCCTTCCCCATCTTTCCATCCCGGGTGCTTCGCAAACGCCTCGCGGATCTTCGCACTCACCTTCTCCGGATTCGCGATCCCATCGTCCGTCAGCTTGCACAGCACGAAGTAGCTCAGCCCGTCCAAGCCTCTCTCTGCCTGCGCCACCTTCCGCGCCTCGTTCTTCGCGATCTCCGCCATCAAATCCGCCAGCGCCTTCTCGGTGCTGATCTGCCGTTCCTCGAATGCTTCCTGCACCGCCCGCGCCCGCTCCGCCATCGCCACCAGGAACGGATCATCACTCTCCTCCTCCGCCTTTTTCTCGATGGCCTTCACCAGGTTGATGACCTTCGTCGCCTTGCCCTCTTCCTTCGCGGCGATGGTTTCCAGCGTGCGCTTGTCAATGAAGACATACGGCGTTTCCGGTTCATTCAAGGTCGCGCCGATATGCCCTTGCACGAGATCATTCGTCTTCTTCTGGAAATCCCGGTCCACATACACCCGCTTGGTGTAGGCTTTCCTCACGACCAGATAGATCTTACTCACCGTCGTGTAGTCCTCGATGAACGGCCGCAGGTACGCATCGGGTGAAATGATCTCATAGAGCATCTCGATTTCCTTATACTCTTTGAAAAATTCCTTCCGCCGTTCCTTGTCGCGGAAGTGTTCGATCAGGTCGTCCACGTCCTTGTCGTTGAAGCCGTGGGTGATGAGCTTCAGCC
>JANMJJ010000168.1:0-12407 GCA_031371325.1 Akkermansiaceae bacterium
GCCGGTGACGGTGAAGCCGCGTTGTTTCATGGCGGCGGCGACGGCACCCATGGCCGTGCCACAGATCCCGGTGAAGTGAAATTTGTTCTTGTCGGACATCGAAGGGCGCGAGGCTAGGCGGCGGAACCGGGCCTGCCAATCAGGAATAGCGGGGAAACTGATCGTGTCGTTCGACACTCACCAAGCCACTCCCACAAATCCAGTTCGACACCGCGCCCACAAACGGTAACCTCCGGCATGGTTACCAAGTCACCATCAGCGCCAAGCGAAAGCCTCCACGTCAAGCTCGACCGGAGTGCCTTTTCCACCGGCACGCTGGATGAGCAGACTCCCGAGTATGTGGCCTCGTGGCGGGCGAGACCTGTCGAGGAAAGGATTTCCGCAGTCCAATTCATGCGAACCGTAATGTATGGTCAAGATGCAGCTTCCGGAAGACTTCAGAGACTTCTTCAAATTTCTGAATGAGGCAGAAGTGGAGTATCTGCTGATCGGAGGCTGGGCGGTCGGCTTCCACGGCTATCCACGGGCAACGGCGGACATGGACATCTGGGTGGCCTGCGATCCGGAGAATGCCAAACGCATCGTTCAGGCACTCAAGCTTTTCGGGTTTATCCATGATGAAGCCACCGAGAGTCTTTTCACCCGGCCGGGATTTGTCGTTAGAATGGGCTTGCCGCCGATGCGGATCGAACTGCTGACGAAAATCAGCGGGGTGGAGTTCGATGCCTGTCGAGCCCGTTGTGAAATTCTGATAGAAAGCGGAATCTCGATCCCGGTGATCTCGCTGGTTGATCTTATTGCGAACAAGAAAGCCAGCGCGCGGCCCAAGGATCTGGCGGATTTGGATGCGCTGGAATCGTGACCCTCGGCAGCGAAATATCCCGTGTAAGAAATCACGGTTTATCAGGAACTTGGAGGTGGAATCATCCGCAGATTTTCTCCTGACACTTTAAAACGTCGGTGCCGCCACCGTCGCGTTGTCCCGCTCCTCGCTCCGTCTGCGCAGGATGCGGTCGGCGGTTTCCGTGACCATTTCTGATAGCAGCAGCCACAGGTGCGAGCCTTGGCGGTAGTCGGCGGGGGCGATGTGTTTGACGCGGCCGGCGTGGGTGGAGAGTTGGAAGCATTTCCGGAACGATTTGCCGGTGGTGTCGTCCGGGTTGTAAACGGCGATGCCTTGGCCGCCGTTTCTCGCCATCACGGTGAAGCAGGGGACATCGGTCGGGCCGTCGCCGACATAGACCATGTTTTCAAAGGGGATCGGCCGTTGGTCGGCGGGCATGTGGTCGTTGACGTCCTGGTCGTAGCCTAACATGCCCTTGTTGATGCGGAACAGGAACTGGGTCTTGGTGGTGTGCGAGATGGCGCGCTTGGGGAAACTGATGCGGCCCTCGGCATCCTCGCCGAACTCGCAACCGAACATCGCTTTGACGTATGGCTGCAGGCGCGAGCCGTCTAGCAGCGCCTTGAGTCCGGAGGAAATGATGTAGTGCTCGACCTTGATGCCGGCGGCCTCGTGGTCGGGGCGCAGCGCGGCTTTGGGCAGCGCTTCAAACAGCTCGGGCAGGCCGGGGAAAAACCGCAGCCCGGCACCGAGCTCGGTGAGGCGGGCGTTGGTGACGTTGTCCATGCCGAGGTAGTCGAGCAGGCATTTCATGTAGGCGAGCTCGCCGTCCCACTGATGTTCGGTGACGAGGGAGTTGCACTTTTTCCAGAACTGGGCGGGATCGATGCCGAACTCGGGGAACACGACGTCATCCTGCATGTAGCGCGGAGCGAGCGTCTGGTCGTAATCGTAAACCAGCGCGATGGTGTTTTGCGGAGCGGCCATGTGGTGGCAAGCAAACCACCGGAAGTCCTAGCGACAAGGCGGAAATCGGCGGGCGGGACGATTGGCGGGAAATCCGCCGCGCATGAGAACTGGACAACAGGCGACTTGTCCGCAAGTCCGTGAAGAATCGCGCTTGCCCCGGGCGGGCGGCACGGGGAATCATCCGGCTTTTCCCGTGAAGCGCTATTTTCGTTATTACAGTTACCTGCGTGCCGTCCGCTGGGAATTCGCGCTCGGGGTGCTGGCGGGTCTCATTTACGCGGCAGCCAGCGGATTGGGGCTGCCGCTGATGGTGAAGGTGGTGTTTCCCGTCCTTTTCAAGGAAGCGGCCAAGGGCGAGCAGAAATGGTATGAGATTTGGATGTCCGAGCGACTTGGGACCATTTCAGCGGAGCATCTGTTACTGATCACCTGCTTGTGGATTCCGCTGATCTTTCTGGTCCGTTCGCTTGCCAACTACGCCAATTCCTATCTCATCCAATACTGCGGTCAGCGGGTGCTCGAAGACATTCGGCTGGATCTATTCATCAAGCTGCAGCAACTCCCGCTGTCGTTTTTCAAAAAGAACAAGTCGGGCGACCTGCTGGCCCGCCTGATGGCCGATACGGCCATCCTCAAGCAAATCGTCGCGAACGTCTCCAGCGATTTGATCAAACAGCCGGCGACCCTGATCGGTGCCTTGGCCTTTCTCGGCTACAGTGCCTACGAGGATCGCCGGGTGTTCGTCGCGCTGATCGCGATGTGTACGGTGCCGGTGTGCGTGCTGATCATCCGCTCCGCCGGCAAGAAGCTCGCGAAGCGGGCGAAGGTGCTCCAGAAGCAGGGTGGAACGATGACGGCGGCACTCTCGGAGACGTTGTTAGCTCCGCTGGAAATCCGTGCCTACAACCTGGAGCAGCGCCAGATTTCCGCATTCCGCAAGCGGACCAACGAGATGATGAAAGTCGCCATGAAAGTGGTGAAATACCGCCAGGCGATTCCCCCGGCGATCGAGTTTGTGGCGGCGGCGGGATTTGCGGTCGCGCTCTATCTGGGTGCTGGCAGCATGAAACTGAACGATTTCATGGCGTTGGGAATGGCGCTTTTCATGTCCTACGAGCCGATCAAGAAACTCGGCATGATCCATTCGCTGTTCAAGCAAGCGGATGCGGCGATCGACCGCATCGAGTTTATTTCCAACGAGCCGGACAGCCTGCTGGACCCGGTCACGCCGCAGCCGTTTGTGGCACCGCGCGAGGCGATCCGCTTCGAGAACTTGTCCTTCGCCTACGGGGAGGAACCGGTGTTGAAGGACATCGATGTTAGGATTCTTCCCGGCCAGGTGGTGGCGCTGGTCGGGCCGAGCGGCGCGGGCAAATCGACCTTTGCCCACTTGATTCCGCGCTTCTACGATCCGCAGACGGGTGGCATCACGTTCGATGGCACGGACATCCGCGAATTCGCGAAAAAGGCTTTGAGAAACGCCATCGCCGTGGTGCCGCAGATGCCGTCGTTGTTCACTGGCACGATCGCCGAAAACATCCGGATGGGACGGGAGAACGCCAGCGACGAGGAAGTTCGCGAAGCCGCCCGGCGCGCCCATGCGGACGATTTCATCCGCAGTCTGCCGGAGGGATACGAGACGCAAGTGGGCGAACGCGGCGATCTTCTATCAGGCGGGCAGCGCCAGCGCATCGCGATCGCCCGCGCGTTCCTCAAGGACGCGCCGATCCTCATTCTCGACGAGGCGACCAGCGCACTCGATTCCGAAAGCGAGGCAATGGTCCAGCAGGCGCTCGCCGCGCTGGTGAAGGGGCGCACGACCTTCATCATCGCCCACCGCTACAGCACCATTACCATCGCGGACCGGATCCTCGTGTTCCAACAAGGGCGCATCGTTGCCGACGGAAATCACGAGGCCCTGCGGGAAACCGATCCGACCTATCAGTCGATGATCGGCAGCCAGTTCCTAGGCACCGGCGTGTGATGGGTCTGCGGCGAGGAAACTTTTCTGGCAGAGTTCGGCATATTTCCCGCCCCGGGCTAACAGCGTGGCGTGGGTGCCTTGCTCGATGACCTCGCCTTTTTCCAACACGTAAATCCGGTCGGCGTTCTGGATCGTGGAAAGCCGGTGGGCGATGACGAAGGCGGTGCGGTTTTCCATCAGCCGGTCGAGCGCGTCCTGGATCTGCCGCTCGGTCTCGGAATCGACCGACGCGGTGGCCTCGTCCAGCAACAGGATCGGCGCGTTCTTGAGCAAGGCCCGGGCGATGGACAGCCGCTGCTTCTCGCCGCCTGATAGTTTCACGCCGCGCTCGCCGACGTTGGTGTCCAACTGTTCGGGAAGCTCCCGCACGAAGCTGTCCGCGTGGGCGGCATCGAGGGCGGCCCACAGGTCGGCGTCGGTGGCGTTGCGTTTGGCGAGTTGGAGGTTCTCGCGGACGGTGCCGTTGAAGAGGAACGGCTCCTGGGTCACGTAGGCGAGGCGCTCGCGCAAGGACGATTTCGCGAGCGTGCCGATGTTGATCCCGTCGATGGTGATCGTTCCGGAAGTGGCTTCGTAGAACCGCGCCAGGAGGGAAAGCACGGTGGTTTTTCCCGCGCCCGTCGAGCCGACCAGCGCGATGGTCTGGCCGGCCAGGGCATCCAGCGTGACCCCGTGCAAGGTCGGCTGGTCCTGATAGGCGAAGGTGACTTTCTCGAAACGCACATGCCCCGCGATGGTTGCGGGAAGCGCCGCGCCTCCGGTGGAGTTCGGCTCCTCCTCGGAATCGAGGATTTCGAACACCCGGTCCGCCGCCGCCCTGCCTGATAGAATCATCTGGTTCAGCGAGTTCAGGCGGTCGATCGGTTCGTAGAACAGCGAGAGGAACAGCAGGAATTTCGTAAAATCGCCGATGGTCAGCTCGCCGCGCATCACTGCCCCGCCGCCGAAGGCGAGGACCAACACATAGCCGGTCATCCGCAGGAACGACATTCCCGGCGAGTAGATCGCCCACCATTTCATCATCCGCAGCGAGGCGATCCGCAGCAGGTCGGAAAACTGGTTGAAACGGGCGTGCTCGTCGGACTCGGCCGCGTAGGCCTTGATTTGGCGCACGCCGGAAATGTTGTCATGCAGCAAGGCGTTCAAGTCGGACGCGGCGTCGCGTTGGTTCCGATAGCGGTCGCGGCCTTGGGTCGAGTAAACCCACGCGCCGAGCGCCAGGAACGGCACCGGCAGGGTGGCCCACGCCGCCACCGCAGGGTTCAGATAGAAGAGGAACACCCCGATGCCGACGACTTGCAGCGTCGCGATGAGCCCTTGTTCCACGCCGTCGATCAGGACCCGCTCCATGTTGGTCACGTCCTCGACCACCCGGGTCATAATGTCCCCGGTCCGCCGGGTGTCGAACCACTGGAGCGGCAAGCGCTGGATTTTTTCATAAAGATCCGAGCGGATATCGAAGATCACTTTTTGCTCGAAGATGTTATTGATGAAGATCCGGAGCGAATTCAGGCCGTCTTTTGCCAAAAATCCGAGCAACGCGGCGAAAATCCAAAAAGAAAATTCACCATGCCGCGCCGGATTCGGGATGATTTTGTCGATCACGTAACCGGTCGCGTTGGGGAACACGAACACCGCCAGGGTCATCCCCACGGCGCACAAAAGCTGAGCAGTGGCTAGGCCCGGGTAATGACGCAGGTAAGAAAAGACGCGCAAGATCGACTTCATAAGACGCGGAGACCGATGTCCCGATGTGGGTGCTTTGTAAAGCCAAGGTCGCACGAAGTTTGAAACTCCGTGAAATTTGGGATTGCGGAGGTCAATTCGACCTTCCTAGTGTCTCCCAACACACGGAATTCAAAGCTCACACAAAACCCCCATGGCCAACGTCTTCGGAATCCTCACAGCTATTGTTCTCGCCCTTTCGGCCTTTTTTGCCTTAAAAAACAAGGCACACTACGAGACAACAATTGATCAAACCAAAACCGAGAAAGAGAATCTTTCGAAGAGCGAAATCCGGCTCGCGGCGGCACAGAAGGTTCTAACCGCCTTGCCGATCGAGATCGCCGGCGTGGACGCCGAGGTTGACAAGTTGTCCACCGCCGAAGCGACCCAGAAGAAAGCCAACGACGATCTCACCGCGAAGGTGAAAGACAAGACCGACAAGATCGCCGCGAACAAGGAGAAGCTCGATGACATCCGTGTGAAGACCGAGAAATCCGGCAACATCAACGAGCTTGCCGCCAAGTTGCGTGCCACCAGTGCCGAGCTCGTGGACTTGGCCGCATCGATCGACGGAGCCACTGGCAAGCTTGCCAACCTGACCGCTCAGAATGCCTCGACGGACGCCCAAGTCAACGTCACCAAGGGCAAGTTCGAAAACTTCGCCAGCGGCCAATCGCTCCCCGCGCTGAACACCCGCATCCGCTCGATCTATCCGAACTGGGGTTTCGTGACCCTCGCTTCCGGAAACAACGCGGGCGTCGTGGCCAACTCCACCCTCGACGTGGTGCGCAATGGTGAAATGATCGCCAAGCTGCTGGTCACTGCGGTCGAAAGCAATTCGGCCTCCGCGAGCATCGTGCCGGACTCCCTGGCCTCGGACGTCACCCTCATGGTCGGTGATCGCGTGGTCCCCGGCCCTAAAGCCGCCGCAAAAACCTCCGGAAACTGATCCTCGGATACCTTGTAAAACCCCCTTTAAGGATTACTCATGAAAGCCATTCTTTACGTCGTCGCCATTGTCGTTGCATGCGGTGCTGCATTTTTCTCAATGAAACATTCCGGCAAGTTCGAAGCTCTCGAAAAAGACCGGATCGCGACCATTGCGACTAACAAGGAAACGACGGCCAAGGCCGAAGCTGCCGACAAGAACATCAAGGACGAGAAAGCGAAACTCGCGTCTTCCCAGGAAAAGCAAGGGCTGCTGGAACAAAGTGTCTCCTCCCTCAAGTCCGCCGGCAGCGCCCTCACCAGCGATCTGTCGAAACTCGACGGAGACCTGAAAGTCCAGGACGAGGAGTTTGCCCAGCTCAACAAAGCCCTCGAAGAGGTCAACACCATCCTCGCGACCTTGGGCGGTGGCGTGACCCTCGAAACCTTGCCGGAGAAAATCCAACAGATCGAGGATGACAAGAAGGCCAAGCAAGCGAAGCTCGAAGAACTCCAAACCCTAGTCAGCGGAGCCGAGAAGAGCTTGGAATCCGGTCGTGCCGAATTGGATCGCCTTGCCAAGCGGATGATCGAGCGCAGCGCACGGATTGGCAGCAATTCGATGGAAGCCGTCGTCACTGCGGTGAATCAAGAATGGGGATTCCTGGTGATCGGTGCCGGTTCCAACTCCGGCTTCACCCCGCAGACCAGCCTGCTGGTCGAGCGCGATGGCCGCAAGATCGGCCGCGTCCGTCCTTCCTCGATCGAGTCCACCCAGACAATCGCCGAGATCGATCTCGAAAGCCTTGCCCCGGGAGTCCGCCTCCAGCCGGGCGACCGCGTGATCCTCGCCAAGCCGAGTTCCAACTGATCGCCGCTTATTTCTTTCGAAAAGCTCCGCAGGCTTGCAAGCCGCGGGGCTTTTTTTATGTTGGCCGCATGAAGCGCCGTCTTTCCCTGCTCCTCCTTGTTCTCGCCACCGGCTTTGGATTCTCTTCCTGTGCGGATGAGGCGGAAAAAACACCGACGGGGCCGGTTTCGGACAACAGCAAGATGCCGTGGAACAGCCCGGTCGCCGGACAAGGTCAAGGCCAGTTCGGTGCGCTGCCGCAGAACCAATACCGCCGCTGATCCCGTTTCAGTCCCGGTGATAGGGCGAGCCGCTTTTCAAGGTGGTCACCCGGTAGAGTTGCTCCAGCAGGACCAGCAGCGCGAGTTCGTGTTGCAGGGTGAAGGGCGAAAGCGTGAGGATCAGGTCGCACTTTTCCCGCAGCTCCGCGTTGTGGCCATCCGCCGCACCGATCAGGAACGCCACAGTTTTCACGTCGCCGCGCATTTCCAACGCTTCGAGCTTGTCGGCGAACTTACGGGTCGTCAGGCACTCGCCGCGTTCATCCAGCGCCACCCGGAAGCAACCGCGCGAGCTCTCTAGCAGACGGGCCGAAACCTCGTCGCGGCTGCCCGCCTTGATCATCACCAGCTCGTGCCCGCCCGCCCGCGAGAGACGTTTCAAATACTCTTCCACCCCCGCTTTGGCGTAAGCGAGCGCGGGTTTGCCGGCGACGATGAGACGAATTTGCATGCAGCGCATCGGAGCTTGCCCGCTATCGCTTGCCGCGCCAACGTCAAATCACGATGAAGCTGTTGACCCTGCCCCTGTTGTTCGCACTTGCCTCCTGTTCCAGCGGTCCGGGGCCGATCACTCCCAAGACCAAGGTCGAACGCCAAATGGTCGGCCTGCTCCAGAAATTCGACCGCTGGGATGACAACGGCGACGGCTATCTAACCGCCCCGGAACTCAAACAAGCTTCCAAGATCAGCCACCAGCCGACGGCCAAGATCACCGGCTTCTACGACACCAACCACGACGGCAAGATTTCCCTGCAGGAAGCTCAGAACGGATACTCCCGCGCCGACGAAGCCGAGCTGAAAGCCAAGCAGTGAGTGCCATTTACGAGTCCGACAAGATCCTCGCGGAGTATCTACTGTTCCACTTCGGCGCGGAGCAGGAGATTCTAACTGCCGACCGCTCGTGGCCGGTTGGAATGCGCGAGGCGCTGGATTTCCCCATCCGCACCGCTGCCCATTTCTCGCCGGGCATCGCGAAACGCGGGCTGGATCTCGGCTGTGCCGTCGGACGATCCGCGTTCGAAATGGCCCGCCGGTGTGAAGAGGTCATCGGCATCGACTTCTCCCACGCCTTCATCCGCGCCGCAGAAACCTTGCGCAGCGGGGAGATTCTAACCTACAACCGCCGTGAGGAGGCCGCGCTCGCCACCCCGCTCGCTGCACGCATCCCCGCCGGTGTCGATCCCGCCAGAATCGTGTTCCAACAAGGCGACGCAATGGACCTGCCGGAAGATCTCGGGCAATTCGATCGCGTCCACGCCGCGAATCTCCTGTGCCGCCTGCCCGAACCTAACCGTCTGTTGGCCCGGCTCCCTTCCCTGGTGAAACCGGGCGGCGAACTGGTCCTCGCGACGCCTTGCACCTGGCTCGAAGAATTCACCCCGTCGGCAAACTGGCCGCTCGCCGGAACTTTCGAGTGGTTGCAAGCGACCCTCGCCCCGGCCTTCTCGCTGGAACTCCTAACCGACGAGCCGTTCCTCATCCGCGAAACCGCCCGCAAGTTTCAGTGGACCACCTCGCTGGTCACGGTCTGGCGGCGGAAGCAAGCGTGAAACCTGATGAACCCGTTCCGCCCCTCCGTCAGCCAAGGAGATGAGTGCGTCGAAGACTCCCATTCTCCGCATTCCCGGTTGCCACCTGCTTGAAGACCGCGAGCGCTTCGCCGTGGCAGTTTACCGGCAATACGATGCGGGTGATCCCACTTTTCAGGCGCTCAATTCAGAAGGGACTGCGCCACTGAGGCGAGCCGCAAAAAGATCGAGAGTACTGCCCATTTATGTGAGGCCTCTTAAATTTTATGATTTATTAACATTCATCCCATAAATTTTTACAGATCTTCCATCTGTCTGAAACTTACATGATATGAAATTTCCATCCTGTCCCGCCATTGGAGTGTTGTTTCTCGCCGGTTCCCTGGCTGCAACTGCCAAACCGAAAACCGCCAGTCCGGTGATGATCAATGAGAACGAGGTTCACACCGCACCCTATCGTTATAACGGCGTGGTGCTTGCCGGGGACTTCCGAGGCAGTGGATTCTGTGCATGGAACAAGCGCACCTTCTTCTCCGCCGCCCACGTCCTGTATGGTGCAGAGACTTGGCTCGAGCCGCCCATCTGGTATCCGGCGAACCACTCGGCCACGCTGGACGATTCGCGAGCGATTCCAAGCCGCGGCTACTACCGGTGGTCGAATTACGCCAATCTCGTCGCATGGAACACGTCCAGTCAGAAGGAATTCGGGCGCGACGTGATTCTTGCGTTCGCCTTCAGGGATTTCATCCAGGGATCTCCCGCACGTCTGAACCTGAACGGTTCGAACGATCTCAAACGGAATATCAAGACGATGATCACCGGCTACCCTGCCGACAATCTATACGTGGACGATAGCATTGACGGATACTACATGCACCGGACCGGGCCGGTGGTCACGCCTTACAAAGCTTTCTCCGGGAGAGCCTTGGCCACCACCCTCGTCACCACCGGGCACGGCAACAGCGGTGGACCGATCTGGACGAAAGACGCCAACTCCAATTGGCGAGCCGCCGGAGTCCTGGTGGGCGGACTGCCATCGGAAACCGTCGTTTACGCGTTCTCCAGCGATGTCAATTCACTCACCCGCGCCGCGACGCCGGTGATCAAGCGCGGGATGGAAAGCTCCAATGAAATTGGCAGCGTGGACGCGAGTTCCCTGTTTTTCCCCTACTGGAAGGACGTGAAGATTCCGGATGGAAAACACAGTTGGACGAGTTTCCACATCGAGGTGGACGAGTTCCCGGAATTCTCCACCTTGAAATCGCTGAAGCTCTCGCTGGACATCCGCACCGCTCACCGGGGAGATCTCCAAGTCGTCCTCGAAGGACCGGGAGGCGTTCAGGTGGCGGTCCACAATGAACAAGGTGCCGGCCGGAACAACCTGACCATCAAAAGCCGGGACTTCACCGAGGCCTTCGCGAGCATCGATCCGAATGGCAAATGGTATCTCAGGGTGCAGGACCGACTGGTCGGTGACGTCGCGACACTGAAGTCCATCCTCTTGGAAATCGGCGTGGACGACGCGCCGATCGTTGGTCCGGACGAATGAATCCGGCTCGCAAAGCGACAGGCTTCGCGGTATTGCTGGCCGCCATCATCGCCGCCATCTGGCTCGCGCAGGACAAACCTGCGGATTCATCCCGCGAACCGGAGACTGCGGCTCCGGCACGCGGGCGCTCCATTCATCCGGTTGCCACTGCGGACCTGGACGAAGACCCTGCCGTGGCTCAAGCTGCCGCCCGGAGGAAAATCCAGAATGAGTGGGATGCCCTGATCCTGTGGCTGCGTGCCGTTCCTCCGCCGTCTGCGGAGGAAATCGAGGCCCGCTTGCTGGCCACCCGGATCGCCTGGACCACAACCGACCCGCAGGCCCGCGCCGAAGCACTTCGGCAACTCCTTGCAAACGGCCAGGACGCAGTGACCGGCCTCGATTTCAAGGTCGGAAACCACAGCCTGCTCGCCGGATGGCCGACGCTGCGGGTCTTCCTGCTCGACATCCTCTCGACCTCCGATCCGGAGATGGCGGCCGCCACCGCAAGGCATCTTCTCGACCGGACCGACTCGCCCGACGAATACGCCACCGCCCTGAGATCCCTGACCCGCCGGGGCATCGCCCGCGCCGACGACAGCGAGCTGGTTTCCAGATTCGGCCAAATTCTCGATCACCCGCAATGGGACCAATCCCGGGGATTCGCCGAAGCACTGGATCTCGCGAGAGTGGTCGGCTCCGCCGACGCAGCCCGCAAGCTGGCGGCTTGGAACGGCAACCCGGTTTTGAAATCCATGGCCATGGACGAGTTCGCCGCCGAGCATCCCCAAGCCATGATGGAGGTACTCGATAGCGAACCCTCCGTGACCGGCAAATCCCGCGCCCGTCTGATGGCCCGCGCGGATCCTGCCGATGCCGGACAACTCGCCGTCGTGGACACTTATCTCCGCAGCCCGGATCGGACCGATGAGGAGGCCGCCGTTTTCCTGAAGCTCTTCCCCCTGCGCAGCGCCACCACCGGTTTCCGTCTCTACGGAACGCCCCCCTCCCCCTACACTTTCGAACAAATCAAAGCTGGCGACCGGGCCGCGATCGACCGCGTGGATGCCTGGGCCGGGGATCCCGCCCTCGGGAAATACCACCCTCATCTAGCCGCGCTACAGCAACGCCTTGCGGAGTGGGTCGCTCAAGCAGAGGAGTGACCACTCGCTCGGTGTCAACCTGTTGAATCGATCACATCTGACCGGAAAAGCGTGCATCATCCGGCGGATCATGGTTTCAAGCAGCGAGTGAGCGGGCGCGCGGTGCAACTGGACGGGCTGAGGGCGATCGCGATGATGGCGATTTGCTGGGATCACTGGTGCCCGATGAACCCGTTCTTGGCGGGATTCACAACTTACTCATTCGCGGCCTGTGCAAACAAGCACAGCAACCATTCAGCTTGCCGAGGAATTGGCCGACGAACTGTCAGCCTGTTTGGCGGCAATTTGCGCTGCGGCGATGTTGACCTGACTTCCTCCGCTGCCATTGACCGAGACCAGCGACGTGACTCCCGTGCCGAATCCATCCATCGGATTGTACCAAAGCTGGTCACCGGTTAGAGGGTTCAGGCCAAACATGTAGCCATCGACCGACACTACCAGCACGCCCGGCTCTAGCAACAGGCTGACATAGACCGAACCTTTCGGTGCCCGCCATTGCCAGACGATCTGCCCCGTCCGGCGATGCAGCGCGGCGACGCGGCGGTTGAATCCGGAAAAGACAAGGTCGGCGATAGTCATCGGCCTGGATGCTGAGCGGTGGAATCGG
>JANMJJ010000036.1:0-15201 GCA_031371325.1 Akkermansiaceae bacterium
GGCTATTTGCAGCTCGGGCAGCCGGCGAACACGCTTTCCGGCGGTGAGGCGCAGCGGCTGAAGCTGGCGGTGGAATTGGCGAAACCGCAGGCACCGCACACGCTGTATTTGTTCGATGAACCGACGACTGGGCTGCATTTCGGCGATGTGGAAAAGCTGCTTGCCGCGTTTTTCAAACTGCGAGACGCGGGGCACAGCGTGTTGGTGGTGGAGCACCATCTGGACGTGATCGCGGCGGCGGATTGGGTGATCGAGCTCGGGCCGGGGGGGGGAATCCATGGCGGAAACTTGGTGGCCGAGGGACCGCCGGAAGAAATCGCGAAAAATAAGGATTCACCGACGGGTCGGGCGTTGGCGAAGGTCCGCTGAATTTTTATCGGCCACGCTCTTCTGGTCCTCAAAAGATTTATTACAAATGTAGTTGGCCCGGCGCTACATTTGTAGTATTGATAGGAATCATGAGTGCTCCAAATATCCCCGAATCCGAATGGTCTGTCATGGAGGTGCTGTGGGAGGCATCTCCCCAGACGGCTTCCGAGATCGCGAGAACCCTAAATCAGAGCAAGGGCTGGGCAGAGAATACCGTGCGGACTTTTCTGAGCCGGTTGGTGGAAAAGGGGGCTTTGGAGATCGTCGAGAAACCCGGCTCGTCCCGCCTTTATGCGCCTGCTCTGAAACGCGAGACATTCGTGAAAGCGGAGTGTGAGTCCTTCTTGGAACGCATCTTCCAAGGGGCTACGAAGCCGCTGCTCGTTCATTTCGCCAGCAACGCCCGGCTCACTTCAGAAGAAGTGAGCGAACTGAAGATTCTCTTGGATCAATCGATTACAAAAAACAAATAGCCCTGAAACCTAAATTATGAACTCACTCGAATCCGTGTTAGAATGGTTGCTTGCCGCAACCTTGCGGGCTTCTGCCCTCGCCGTGATCATCCTCGGTATCCAGATGCTTCTGCGTCGCTGGTTGCCGCTCAATGGCGGTATGCCCTGTGGCTGCCGATGTTGTTAGTGCTCGTCCTCCCGGCGCTGCCTGCCGTGCCATTCGGGTTATTTGCGTGGAAATCTGGGGAAAGCCTCGCTGTTGCTCCCCCGCCACCAGCCATTTCCGATACCATGGTGCCCGGGACTGAGAAAGTATCAGAAACCGTAGCTGGAAGATCCAACGCAACCGCCGTGAATCCTTTCGCCATTGCATGGCTCATCGGAGCTGGCGTGGTGGTTGTATTAGGAGTGATCGGCTATCAGCGGAATATGCGACGGATTGTGACCACGGCCTTGACGGTGGACGAAACGTTACTCCGCTCGATCCACACAGCAGCCCAAGAAGCCGGCCTAGGACGGATGCCGCGAGTGCTTGCGATCGGTATGACAGACCGCCGTGCCGCCGACAGTCCGATCCCGAGAAGATCCCGGAGAAAAAAGGCATCAATTTTATGATTCAAAGAACCCGCGAGGGGGATCAGAAGCCCTTCAAGCGCGGACGGATTACCCTTCAAAAGAAGAATACCACCTTGCGCCAGCTCATTGTCGAAATCAGCAAGCAGAGCGGCATGGGATTCAAAGTGGATGACTTCGCTCTGACTTTCTTCCCGCCAGGCAGCAAGGCTGTGCCCGAAAAAGACGCGCCGATGCCGGAGCCTCCTGTAGGCAAAGCGGAATAATTCGCCGCGAAAATCATTATCCTGCAGGTCGATTGTGATGAAAGCAGCCTACAGGAAGGGGGATTCAGATGGACTGGCTCTAGGAGTATTCTGGGGCGACCCCGTGCCATCGTCGTTGATTCGGCAACTCGCTCTATGTAATCTCACGGAGACTACCCAAAATCGCGGGGTGTGGGAATTCGATCCAACTTCCCGGAGGAATTTCCGAATTTCCTGTGGACAATCCCCAAACTCCAAGTTACCGACCACCCCTCTTGACGAGGCATCCGCCTCTCAAAAACTTAGGCAGTGTAGCTCAGTGGTAGAGTAGGGGACTCATAAGCCCTTGGTCGGCAGTTCGAAACTGCCCACTGCCACGGTTTTTCCCAACAGGTTGGATTCGATATTTTTTTGCCGACGGCGCTGGGCCGGATGTCGTTCACGGTGGCGTTGTTGTCGATTTCGACGCGGCGGTCTTCGAGGTAGGTCTGCATGGCGGGCCACTGGCCAAGGGCGTATTGGAGCGCCTGGCCCAATCCGCTTTTGGGGCGGATACGGGTGGTGATGAGACGCTTCGAGAGGGTCGGTCCCGGTAATCAAACAAAGGAACCTTGGTTCGCGGGCGATGGTGGCGGATTGCAGGTAATCCGGCTCGTCGATGGGGTTTCCGGCTTGCCCCGAGGCCGTGGCCAGACCGTCGTTTTCTAGCCCGCGATCCCACAACGGTGCACGAAAAACGCCGGATTCAAATGTCCCAGCGGTTCGCGCAACCGGTCGATTTCCTCCGCCGGACCGTGGAACTCCAACCGCGTGAGATCGGAAACCGTTAGCATCTCCCCGAGGATGTCACCGATGTTTTCCAGGTGGTGCAGCACGCCCGCCGCGCCCACATAACCTTCCCGGCAGAACACCGCGTCGTCGAGAACCGTGAACTCATAGAACAAGCACAACGGCTCGCCCTGGGTTTTCGCGACGAATTTTTCCATCACCGCCTGCGCCTGCGCCTCCTTGCGCGGGTGGGTTTTGAAATACGGATGAATCGTGACGAGGTTAGCGGGCAGGCTCATGGTTAGAGGACTCTTGGAGGCTCGTCCGAAAATGCAAGGAAATGATCCGGATCACTCCTGCTTGCTGTTCGCCAAGGCCACCACCGCATACACGATAAAACCTAACAAAATCCCCGCCGCCAGCACGATCCAGAACCCCGGATGCGGATAGATTTCCTCCGGCGGGTTCATGCCGAAGACGGCCACCAGCGTGGCCAACGGGAAGAAGAACGCGGCCAGGCGGTTGAGGCGGCGGGCTTCGTGATTGGCCGCTGCCGCAGACTGCGCCTGCTGGTTGGCGGACTCGGCGAGAGTGAAATCCATACCGGCCTTGGCGTCTGCGGCGATCAGTTCGATGGCGCGTTCCAAGTCGGTGGCCACATCGCGCAGGGTGATGATGCGGGTGTCGTCCGGCAGCGCCTGGCGGGTGCCCTGAAGGACATCGAGCATGCTGCGGGTGGCCCGTTGCAACGGATGCATGTGCCGCATCACCTCGAAGTAGTGCCGCGCGGTCTTCGCGGATTCCACCTCGTCGTCCAAGCGGTGGATGGCCGTTCGATAGGATGTTAGATGTGCTTCCAAGCCGGCGAGGCCACCCGCGACCGGCGAGCTTTTCCATTCGCCGGCAGGATCGCTCCAGACCACCACGGCGCTGCGGACTTCATCGTCTTCCGCACGGGGTGCCTCGTGGAGCAACAGCAGCAGGTGGCCGTCTTCACCGATCAGGCGTTGCTTGCCCACCGTTTCACCCAGCCGCACGCGGATGGCATCGGGCAAATCCCAGGAACTTGGAATGTAGGTGGCGTTCTCCATGGGCCGAGATCCGCATTTTCAAAGCCAACGGGCAAGTCATCTCCGCTCCCGGACATGACAAGGCTGATGGTTTCCGGCCCATGGTTTCCGGCCCATGGTTTTGGCAAACGGTCTGGCCGACCGAATCCACCATCATTTCTCCGGGATCTTTACCCGTCCGGTCACGGCTGGCGTGAGCTTCGTTTGTGCGATCCAGGCCCGGGCGGCGGCGGGATCGTCCCGGCTCCATCGCCGCAACAGGTGGGTCAACGAGTCGTCCCGTTGCGCCGGGTCGGAAATTTTTGACGCCATGGCGAGGGCGTCCGCGGGATGGGATTCGACCAATGCCCCTGCGGCGATTGACCGCAGGTGATCGGTGGCTTGGTTGGGCGGTTGTTGATCCACCCAATTGCCCAGATCGGCGGGGGCGAAGGTCGTCCAGGTTCTAACGGAGTCATCCAGCGCGTCGCGCTGCTCTGGGGAATCGGGCAAGCTCAGCGTCCAGGCGATGGCCTTTTCAGGCTCGGATCCGGCCCAGGTGGAGGCGATCGCCGGAATAGCTTCGGTGCGGGTCTCGCCTGCGGGAAATTGCGCCGCCCAAGCGGCGGCGATTTGCGGGTCGCTGCTCGCCCACAGCGAGAGCAGGGTGGCGGCGGAGGTGCTTTGGAGATCGCCTTGGAGGGTCATCACCCACGCGGACGCGGCTTGCGGATCCTGCGCACCCCAAGCTCCGACCAGCGCTTCCGCCAAGTCGCCGGCTTCGGGTTTCCCGAGCCGGGAGTCCACCCAGCGGGCGGCATCCACGGGCGACTGCGCACTCCATTCCGTGACGAAGGTGGCCAAGGCTGCGGTCCGCTTTTCGGCATCGCCAAAGGACTCGATCCAAGTGACCGCAGCTTGCGGATCCCGCTCCACCCACGCGCTGATGACCAGGGTCGTGGCACTTTCCGAGAGCACTCCGTTAGGCAAGCTCGAAACCCAGGCGGCGGCGGCGGCCGGGTCGTTCGCCGCCCATTCCTTGGCAATCGAACCGAACGCTTCCCCAGCCAGCGGGCCGGCTAGATGGCCCGCCGCCCATTGGGCGGCGGCATCGGGGTGTTGCGATGCCCAGCCGGCGCAGGCGGCGTCGAAGGCTTCCTGTTTGAGCGATCCTGCCGGCAGGGTGCCCGCCATCCCGAGGGCGGCGGCGGGATCTTGCCTGGCCCATTCCCGCATCAAACCGCTGACATAGGCCGTGCGCTCCGCGAAATTCGCGATGGCCAGCGACTGCCGCCAGGCTTCCCGGGGATCTTTCGCGGCGAGCGCACGCGCCTTTTCCTCGATTCCCCCGTCGCCCCGCAGATGGGTGGCCGAGGCGGATCCAGATGACGACCGCCGGGACTTGACCGAGTGACCGCCGCTGGCACCGGCGGATTGGCTGGAGTCCGAGCGATCGGGTTTTCCGATGCTGGAAAAAACCCAGCCGGTATGGACGATGCCACCGCCGAGGAACAATCCCAGCGACAACATGAACCATGGATGTCGTAACGCGGCTTTCATCGGGATGATACTTTGAAAAAAGGCCGGGGCTCCTGCAACGCAAGAGCCCCGGTCGGGAATTGATTTTGAAATGACAGGTTCAGATCAAGATGGAAACGTCCGGGTCGCGCGCCTGCGGTTAGATATCGACCTCAGCTTCATCGCCGCCGCCGTGATCGTCATCTTCGGTCCCGTCGTCGAGGCTGTCGCCGTCCTTGTCGTGGTCGCCACCACCACAGTGACCGTCGCCATCCATGTCGTCGTCGGTGGCGTCGGAATGTCCGTCACCATCGATGTCTTCCTCGTCGGCAGCGTCGTCGTCGCGGCCGTCACCGTCGATGTCCGCCTCGTCGTCGGCGTCGTCGTCATGACCGTCACCGTCGATGTCCGTTTCGTCGGCTTCATCGTCGAGGAGTCCGTCGCCGTCGATGTCGTCTTCATTCGTCGCATCATCGTCGCGACTGTCGCCGTCGATGTCCGTTTCAAGGTCACCATCGTCGCGGGTTCCGTCGCCATCGATGTCCAGCTCGTCGCTGTCATCGTCGAGCGTGCCGTCACCGTCGATGTCCAATTCGTTGTCGGCATCATCGCGCCTGCCGTCGCCGTCGATGTCGGTCTCGGTGTCGGAATCGTCCTTGCGGCCATCGCCGTCGATGTCGAGTTCTCCCTTGGCATCGTCTTTTCTGCCGTCGCCATCGATGTCCAGCTCGGCATCGGAACTGTCCTTCAGGCCGTCGCCATCGATGTCGAGTTCGCTGGGATCATTGTTGGCCAAGTGGTCGCCTACAAACCTGCCTTTGTGCGGACCCTTGAGGCAGATCCCACCGTCCACGTTGCGATCTTGGCCATTGAGGATCCCGTCACCGTCCACGTCTGGATCGACGAGGTTGGCGATGCCATCGCCGTCGATGTCGGTGGAACTGGCCTTCGCTTGGCTGAAGCCGAGGCTGGAAACGACGGCTACGGTGAGTGCCATCCCCTTGAAGGAGGCGGACTTGCGGATGTATTTTGGTTTCATGCGGGTTACGGGACGGGTGTTTTTTATAAACTGCGGGTTTTTAGAGACTGCTTTGGGAAAATTGAGTAAAAATTCACCCGAGTCAAATTCGAAATTGCAAACAGATCGTGATGGTATGGCAGCGACGGCCCGATGAAATCGGGTATTGCGGGCATCCGGGGACTCGGCTTGGATGCTGACCATCACCATGAAAACGCGAATTCTCCATCTCGCCGCCATCCTCTCCTTGAACGCCCTCGCCGCCGGTCCGATGGACCCCGTCAAGCCCGCCAGCTACAAGGCTCCGGTCCGCGTCGCCTGCATCGGCGACAGCATCACCGAAGGCGCCGGCGCGACGGACGGCCAGTCCTATCCGTCGCAGCTCCAAGCCTTACTCGGCGACAAGTGGAAGGTCGGCAATTTCGGGGTCAGCGGCCGCACGCTGTTGAAAAAGGGCGACTTCCCGTATTGGAAGGAAAACGCCTATCAGAACGCGCTCAAGTTCGAGCCGGACGTGGTCATCATCATGCTCGGCACCAACGATACCAAGTCGCAGAATTGGAAATTTGAATCTGAATTCGTGGCCGACTACACCGAGTTGGTGAAGTCGTTTCAGACGCTCGCCAGCAAGCCCCGCGTCTATGTTTGCCGTCCCTGCCCGGTGCCCGAGCCCGGGAATTTCGGGATCAACGAGACCAACGTGAAGGAGGAAATCAAGCGTGTCGATCAGCTTGCCAAGGAGCTGAAACTCGGCGTCATCGACATGCACGCCGCGCTGGCGGATAAGCCGCAACTGCTGCCCGACCGGGTGCATCCCAACACCGAAGGTGCCGGTGAAATGGCCAAAGCCGCGTTCAAAGCCTTGACCGGCAAGCGTGCTCCGGAGCCTGCGGTGAAGTAAAAAGGAAGATGGGCGGAGGCAATGGCTGTCATAGATTGAGAAAGGTGGTTTGCTTTTGGTAATATCCAGAAATCAACTTAGTCATTAAAAAATGACTATAGTGTGACTACTTTCACGCCATGGACATCACGGTAACGCAATTCAAGGCCACGTGCCTCGGGGTATTCGACAAGGTGCAGAAGGAGCAATCCCGCGTCACCATCACCCGCCACGGCAAACCCGCTGCCGAATTGATCCCGATTTCCGCCAGCTCGCCGGGCAAATTGTTCGGCCGGTCGAGGGAATCCACCGTCATTCTCGGTGACCTCGTGACCACGGAAGAACCCTGGGATGCTGAAGATTGAAAATCTCATCGCGGCGGTGTTCGACACCCACGTCTGGGTCTGGTCGGCGGCGGGCGATCCTCGGGCTGAAAAGCTGCGGGATTTCTCCGGCTCGGCGATCATTTCCGCCATCTCGCAATGGGTGCGACATCGGTCATTTGAGTAAATCTTCGAATGGCAGTGTTTCGACGGAGGACGCCTCATGCAGTTTGGCGAACTCCGCCGGGACGAGTTTCACCATCGATCCTTGCTCAGCCGCCTCTTTATCAAGTTTTGCTCCGGTGAATTTGAAAAGTTCCTCATCGCTCATATAGGATGAGATGTCCGATTTAGAGAGCATGATGGCGATGATGATCTGAGATTTCGGAAGGGAATCCTTGTCCACCAGTGGCTCGAAAACGATGGGGGCTTTAGGCTTGTAGGCTTTGACCGAGCACTTGACTCCTTCAATCACTATCGGGAATTCATTTTTGGCAGGCTGGCCAGTGACCTGAAAAGTCAGCAAAGCGAGGCAGGACAAACAGGCGAGCGTGATGGATTTCATGGATAGATGAAGAATTGAGCAGCAGCGGCTTTGAGTTCTCCGAGCTTGGAGCGGTCTGGCGCGGCACCGCGGGCTTGGTCGGGCTTGCCGCCGCCTTTGCCGCCTGCCAGGGCTGCTAGATCGCGGAGGAGGTCGCCGGCTTTGAGGCCGGCTGCTAGGGCGGCGGGGCCGCAGTGGGTGGCAAGGTGGAGTTTTTCCCCGTCATCCACGATGAGCAGCGCGGGGCCGGTGAAGTGCTTTTTCTTGAGGCCGTTCTGGAGTTCTTGGAGCAGGGACGCGTCGGACTCGAAGGAGACGATGATGGGTTTTCCATCTTTGGTTGCTGAATCGATGAGTTCGGCGAGGGCTTCGTCTGCTAGAGATGCGGCTTGGGCGGACTGGATTTTCTTGATGCGCTTCTCGGCTTCGATGGCGGCGGCTTGCGTTTCTTCCAACGTCCGCTGGCCGTGGGCGAAGGTGGCGTTGATCTGGGCAATGTCGGCGCGCTCGACGAGCATGGCACCCATGATGTGCGGGAAGTCGTTCACGGTGACGGCTTCCTCACCAAGAGCAGTTAGTTTTTCGTTGGCGGCGTGGAGCTTGGCGCGGGCGGCTTTGAGCTCGTGATCCCATTTCTCGGTGACCTCGTTGAGGTGCGCCCAAGCGGCATCGCCACAGACGGCTTCGATGCGGCGGACGCCGGAGGCGATGGCTCCCTCGGATTTGATTTTGAAAAGGCCGATCTCGCCGGTGGTGCGGACGTGGGTGCCACCGCAGAGTTCTTGCGAGTAGCCTGTTAGCGAGCCGGGTTCGCCGCCGATCTGGACGACGCGGACGAGGTCACCGTATTTGTCGCCGAAGAATTGCATGATGTCGGCGCGGCCCTTGATGGAGGCGTGGGGGACTTCGGTCCAGGAAACGGAGTCGTTGGCCTTGATGGAGGCGTTGACTTTTCCCTCCATGGCGGCGAGTTGCGCGGGCGTGATGGCGGCGCTGTTGAAATCGAAGCGCAGGCGGTTTTCATCGACGGAGGAACCTTGCTGCGCAGCATCCGCGGAGACGACTTCGTGGAGCGCCCAATGGAGAAGATGGGTGGCAGTGTGGTGGGCTTCGATCGGGCGGCGGCGGGTGGGGTCGATGCGCAGGACGACCTTGTCGCCTGGCGCGATCGGGGATTGGAGATCGGAGATGGAAGATGAAGAGATGATATGGGCGCGGGCTTTGCCGATTTGTTGGGTGCCGGTGATAGCGATTTCGTTGCGGTTGGAGACGAGCGTGCCGGTGTCGCCGGATTGGCCGCCCATCTCGGCGTAGAAGACGGTCTTGTCGGTGATGACGAATAGCGCGTCTTCCTGCGGGTGGATTTCGAGGATGGTGGCTTCGACGGAGTCATTCTCGAAACCGGTGAATTCGGTGACGGCTTCGGTGGAGATGTCGAGGGCGCGGACGATGTTGGATTTTTGCGCGGCGCGGGCACGCTCGCGTTGTTGTTCCATCAATTCTTCGAACTTTGCAGTATCCAATGTCATCCCGCGTTCCGCGCAGAGGAGTTCTGTGAGGTCGATTGGGAATCCGAAGGTATCATATAGTTCGAAGGCGATGTTTCCAGGAAACGGGGAGCACACGCGCCCTCGCGTGTTGTCGGAGACGCCCTCGTCTCCGACAGGGCTCGAAGGTTCACAAAACTCCCGACACCAAGACCAAGCGTAATCCCTCGCTTGCGTCACCAGCTTGTCGGCCACCGGATTGCCGATGATATAGTCATACTTTTCGATGAGATCGGATTCACTGCGGATCAATCGATCAAAGGATTCCTGTTCCCAAAGATGAGTGATGTTTTCATTTTGAAGAACACTTCTCCGCTCTTTGAGAATCTTGTGGGAGGTGACGGATTTGATCGGTTGGAGAATTTCAGTGAGGGTGTAGAAGGTGGGGATGGAGTCTGGATCGGAGGATTTAACCTGCGGCTCGATGAGGAGGTGGACGTGGTCCGGCATGACGCACGCGGCGTAGAGATGGATTTGACCGAGCTTGCGTGAGTGGAGGATGGAATCGAGGACGGTGGCACGCTCGGCCTCGCTGAGGATGTCGCGGTCTCTGGTGGTGAAGGTAACCATGTATTTCCCCCATGGGCGCTCGAAGTGGGGGAGGTTGCGGCGGGTGTAGGTGGGTTCGGAGGGTTTGGGTGAATTCGGGCCGATCTGAGGCGAGGGCGCCTCAGATAACACGCGAGGGCGCGTGTGCTCCCCAATCGCTTCTTCGAAGCGCTTAAGACCGCGATCCAAGGTCTGATTGAAGCTCGCTTCTTCTTGCTCGAGCGTTTGGCGGACGACGTCCTGGCGGTTTTTAAGCTCCGGGAAAACTCCGCCCATTTCGCTAACAAGCGTTTCCACCAGCGTGCCGAAGAACGGCTTTTCTCCGGAGAAACCAAGCTGGCGGCCGTATCTAACGGCGCGACGCAGGATGCGACGCAACACATAGTTCCTCCCATTATTCCCAGGCATGATCCCATCCGCGATGGAGAAGGATAAGGTCCGCAAGTGGTCGGCGATGACGCGGAAGGCGATGGCGGTTTTCATTTCCTCATCGAAGAGGGAACGGTCGGCGCCGAGTTCGGGGTAGATGTTGACGTAGGTTTTTCCGCTGAGTGCTTCTAACTTACGGAAGATCGGTTGGAAAACGTCGGTGGCGTAGTTGCTGGGTTTTTTCGAGAAATCGGTGAAGCCCTTGGTGTTTTGGATGATGGAGCAGGCGCGCTCGAAGCCCATGCCGGTATCGACGTGTTTGGCGGGGAGCTCGCGGAAGGTGCCGTCGGCCTCGGCGTTGTATTGGATGAAGACGAGGTTCCAGATCTCGATGCAGAGGTCGGAGTCGTTGTTGACGAGGTTGCGGCCAGTGACGGGATTGCCCTCGGGGGTGAGATCGACGTGGAGTTCGGAACAGGGGCCGCACGGGCCGGTTTCGCCCATCATCCAGAAGTTGTCTTTGACGTTGCCGTGGACGATTTGGACGGCGGGATCACAACCTTTGGAAACGAAGAGCGCGGCCCAGAGATCGTAGGCTTCCTGGTCGAAATGGCCGGGATCGCCTTGTTTCGGGGCGTAAACCGAGGCGTAGAGGCGGTGGGCGGGGAGACCCCAACGTTCGACGACGAGTTCCCAAGCCCATTGAATGGCTTCCTTTTTGAAATAGTTGCCGAACGACCAGTTGCCGAGCATTTCGAAAAACGTGTGGTGATAGGTGTCGTAGCCGACGTCCTCGAGGTCGTTGTGCTTGCCGCCGGCGCGGATACATTTTTGGGTATCGGCGGCGCGTGGTGGCGAGTAGGGAGCTTTTTCCACGCCGAGGAAATACGGGACGAAGGGGTTCATCCCGGCATTGGTGAACAGCAGGCCGGGCGACTGCGGCAGCAGCGAGGCGGAGGGGACGATGGTGTGCTGTTTTTCCTGGAAGAAATCGAGGAAGGATTGGCGGATCTCGGCGGAAGTCATGGGCGTGAGCTGGGAAGAACTGCGGCGAGACGCCGCAGCCACGTGAGCGGGCGACGATGGCGGATGGCCGGGGGCGGTGTAAAGCCTTGGCTAAAGCCCAATGCCTTTGAGGATTCCAAAGATTTTTCGAAATTTCCGCACGTCCCTTGGGGTTTGGAAAACTTGCGCTGGGTATTCCGAGCGAATCATTTAAGATGCGTTAAACGGATGAACTTCAGCCTCGATCCCTACAACATTCTCGCGGGCTTTGTCTTCGGGACCATCGGGTGGGGTGCCTTTTCGTATGGCCGCAGGCTTGAGCTTTGGAAGCCACGGGTCATCGGGGTGGCGCTGATGGTTTATCCCTACTTGTTCCGCAATGACTGGCTGCTGTGGGGGATCGGCGTGGGCTTGTTGGTGACGCTGTGGTTCCACCACGACGAGTGATGCCGCCGGATTTCCCTTGGCAGACGGGCGGTTTTTCACGCTAGCTTGCCGCCGCCCATGCCAACCGAAGCGATCCTTTCCACCGCCCGCCAGTTCCTTGGAGTGGACCCGACCGTGCCCATCACCTTGTTGCCGATCAAGCGCGGTGCCTCGGGCCGCACCATCGTGCGGGTGAAATCGCCGGTCCACGAGCCGTTCATCGGCATTCACTGGAACGAGGAACGCGAGGACAATTCCCAGTTCATCCCGGTCGCGCGTTTTTTGAAACAGGCGAAATTGCGGGTACCGGCGATCATCCACGAGCGGGCGCGGCACCGGGTGGTGCTCGTCGAGGATCTCGGGGACGTGGATCTGTTGTCGATGAAGGACCAGCCGTTCGCGGAGCGTCTGCCATTGTATCGTTCGGCGTTCGAGCAGGTGGACCGGCTATTTTACGCGAAGCCGGCCAAGGATTTTCACCTGATGGCACCGTTCGATGCGGCGCTCTACCGCTGGGAGCAGGAGTATTTTTTCGAGTTCATGGTCGAGGAATTCCTCGGGCTGGATGCGGATGGACTGCGGAAAGAACCGGTTTTCACCGATCTGGCAGAACGCCTTGGCACGGTCGCACGGCACCTAGTACACCGGGATTTCCAATCGCAGAATCTCATGATCAAGGACGACCAGGTCTGGCTCATCGACTTCCAAGGCCTCCGTCGCGGGCGCCAAGAATACGATCTGGCGTCGCTGATTTTCGACCCCTATCTCGACCATTCGGCGGAGGAGCGCGAGGCGCTTCTCACGCTGTGGGAGGATGTCGCGGATGAACGTCCGCTGGAAACCTTGTTCCACGAATGTGCCGCACAACGCCTGATGCAGGCGCTCGGGGCCTTTGGCAACATCGTGAAAAACCGCGGCGATGAATGGTATCGACCGCACATCGCGACAGCGGGCCGCTTGCTTGGTGAGGTGACCGCCGGGACGCCGCTGGAAGCCCCGCTCGCGCCGATTCTGGCGGCGATCCGCAACACCAAACCGTGACCGGTTTGTTCCATCGCCGGTTGTGGGTGCTGCTGGTCTCGGCGGCGGCGGCCTCCGGCGTTTGGAAATGGGTGCCTGGCACGGAGCTGGACCGCACCGCGTTCACGGCGGTGGCCAGCGGTTTCGCGAACCCGCCGTTATTCGTTACGGGGCAGGGAACGCGGGCGGCACCGTGGAAGCTGCGGGCGTTTTCCGGGGAAATAAAGCCGGACAAGCGGCAGGCTCCGGTGATCGTTTCACTAGGCGACGATCTTGCCGGATTCTTTCAGAGTTCCCCGCCGGCACCGATTGATGTCGCGGTGGTGTTTCACAATTTCCAACGGCTCGGCGCGAAGAAAGCGGCCACCGCGGTGGTGTTGGCGTGGGAAACCCCCGACCCCATCGGACTCGCGGCGTTGGAAAAATCGCTGGACCGCTTCGACTCGCTGGTGATGGCCGCGCCGCTTTCCCGGGGTGCCGTTGCCTCGGCGATGCCACCCGCGTTCCGGCGGGCTTCGGTTCCGTGCAGCGCGATCCACGGGGATACCACGGCCTTGCCGGTGGTGAACCACATCCCGCTGCCCGGCGTGGTGTTAGGCGGGGATGCGACCGTCGCGGGATTCTCGCTGCTCGATGCGGAAGCGGCCGCCGGTTTTGTCCCGCTGCTGGCGCGGTGGGAGGATCGGGTGGTTTTTTCCTTTCCGCTGCTCACCGTGCTGCAACGCCTGAACCTCCCGCCCGCAGGCGTGGAAGTGCGGCTGGGTGAATATCTCAAGCTCAGCCCGGCCGGGCCGACCGTGCCGATCGATGGCTACGGCCGTCTCGCCCTCCCGCCGAAGTCGATTGCCGGCTACGCCGAAATTTCCGCCGAGGCCTTGATCGACGGTGGTGACGACCTTTTCCCGAAACAAGCCCCCGAGCCGGTCATCCTGCGCGACGACCGGAGCGCGGCGGAACCGGCGACCCGGACATTTTCACGACACCTTTCCACCAGCATCGCCGCCATCGCCTCGGATGAAGGGCTGGCACCAGTCCGGGAATATCCGCGGTTGGCGGAGAGTTGGGAAATTGGAATTTTGTCGTCCGCCGTGGTCGTGCTGACCGTGCTTTGCGGTGCGGCGAGGTTCACGCGTCACCTTGGTGCCGTGCTGCTCGCCGGGGCCTGCCTAGCCGCCCAATGGCTCGCGTTTGGCATCGCTGTGGTTTGGTTGCCGGGCATCCCGTTGCTTGCCGCTGTTTTGGCGATGGTGGTGGTGGCCGGGTTGATCTCGCAAAAGCTTCCCGAGCCCGAGCCGAGCCCGGTTGCCGCGCCGCTTCCCGACGTCGGGATTCCCCCTGAGCCGGTTGTTCCAACCACCGGGCCTGTTAAAAAAGCACCCGCGAAAAGGGCCACTGCCAAGAAGGCCGCCATTTCCAAAACCCCGCGCACCAAGAAGTCCCGCCCGAAATCTTAACCCGACCCGCCATGGACCCCATCGAAAAAGCCAACGCCCTGATCGAAGCCCTGCCTTACCTGCAAGCCTTTCGCGGCAAGACATTCGTCATCAAAATGGGTGGCTCCGCGATGGAGGAGCCCGACCTCGTCGCCCGGGTCATGCGCGACATCGTTTTCCTAGAAGTGGCCGGCATCAATCCCATCGTCGTCCACGGCGGCGGCAAGGCGATCTCCGCAGCCATGGAAGCCGCCGGACTCGAGGCGAAATTCGTCGGCGGCTTCCGCGTGACGACCGATGAAGCCATCGCAATCGTCGCCCGCGTTTTATCCGAGGAAATCAATCCCGGCCTAGTCCGGATGATCCGCGATTTCGGCGGCAAAGCGGTGGGCATCCCCGGCAATGACGTGTTTCTCGGCGAGAAAATCAAAGGCACCGACAAGGACGGCAAACGCATCGACATCGGTCGCGTCGGCGAAGTCGTCGGCTGTCAGCTCGCCCACATGGCCGCCGCCCACGAGGCCGGGATCGTGCCGGTCATTTCCCCGCTTGCCGCCGAGCTGGCCACCGGCCGCCCGCTCAATATCAATGCCGATCTCGCCGCCGCAGCGCTGGCCAAGGAGCTGCGCGTCGCGAAATTGGTCTATCTCTCGGATGTTCCCGGCCTGCTCGCCGATCCCAACGATCCCACCACTTTGATCAAATCCGTCACCTGCAAGGAGGCCGACGCGATGATCGCCGACGGCACGATTTCCGGCGGCATGATCCCGAAAATCCGCAGCGCCGTGGACGCCCTCAACGCCGGTGTCCGCAAGGTCCACTTCGTCGATGGCCGCCTGCCTCACGCGCTGCTGCTGGAAATTTTCACCGACGGCGGTATCGGGACTGAAGTGGTGAGGTGAACTCGCTCAGGCGTCGGCCATTTCCATCATCGGGCGGGTGCGACAGCTTGGCAGGGGCTTTCCAACGGTTCCGAAATGCTCGATGATCTCACCCACCACCGCGCACAACTCGGCATAAACACGCACCGGATCGTCGCCGTGAATCCCCGTAATTAAATCCGGGCATTTGCCGATGTAGGTTTGGTCTTCCTCGCTCCACTCCACTCAACCC
>JANMJJ010000199.1:0-4342 GCA_031371325.1 Akkermansiaceae bacterium
CCTTCGCGAAGTTGATCGAGCCGGACCGAGCGGTCGGGACCGGGGTAGTTGACGATGATGATTTCCTCCGGGCTGATGCGGACTTCGATGGGTTCGCGTTCGTCGTAGCCGCGATGATAGACGGCATTGGCAAGGGCTTCTTCGAGGGCCTCGTAAGGATAGTTGTAGAAGCGTTCGGCCTCCGCCCGGTCGGGGTGCTTGATCACGCGCTCTCCGAGGAAGCGAGATTGGATGAACGCCAGCGACTCGCGCAGCATGCGGTCGAGTGGGCCGTGGAAGATTTTTTCCTCGAAGCGATCGCCGCCAGCGCCGTCGGGGAAATAGACGACATCGATCTGGGCCTGCGGAAAGAACTGGTGGGGCTTTTCGTTGAAGAACAGCAGGCCGACGTTGCGGGGAAACATCGCTTCGGGTGGTCCATCCACGATCTGCATTTGCCGGCAGAGCGCCTCGAAATCCATCTTCGCGGAGGTCTTGTAAAGTTCGCTGCCGATGGCGCGGAGGAAGGTGCGGATCAGGCCGAGGTCGAGATCGGCCAAAGTGGCGCGGTGGTTCACCTGGTCGTCGAAGGGAATGTTGTTAGCAAGGCCGAGGAGCTCGCGCTCGTCACTGCCCTTGGCGCGGACGGAGCTCGAACCCTTGCGGATGTAATACGCCCACTCGGTGTTGGTTTTACCCAAGGTTACCCAGGACTTGTAGGGGCGGGCCGGGCCACCGGGTGCCCAGAGAATGAGGATGTGTTTGCCATCGATCACGGCCGGCTCCATTACCGGATGATAGAAAGGCTGGATCGCGGAGTGGCCGAGGTTGAGGATTTCCTTCTGGATCGCATCGATGCGCTGCGGATCGAGACCGACCGGCGGCATTTGCGCGTGACCGTCCTTTTCGGCCACGCCGATGATGACGTAACCGCCGCCGAGATTGTGGAAGTCGTTGGCGAACGCGCACAGGGTGTGCAGCACCGATTCCGGATTCCAGCCTTCCTTCAGCTCAATGCGCTCGGATTCCACGAGGGAACCGGAAAGCAAGGCGGAGATGTCGATGGGAAGAGGCATGGAGGAGTGATGGGGCGTCGATCGTGGTGAAATTGAATTGCGACAAGATTCGATTTTATGCGCCTCACTCGTCCGGCGGAGGCGCGTCGTAGGGCAGCTTATAATGGAGGAACACATCGCGAGTCCGGTTGTAGATGTCTATTTCCGACATGCCGGCGCGCTCCATCATCATGTTGAGTGGGACGAAGTTCGTCTTGATGAAGTTGATCAGGTCCATCGGGTCGTATTCGACGGCGGCGTTGGGTTCGCCGAGGCGCTTGTAGCCGCTGAGGTTCGGCAGCAGGCAGAGGGTCATCATGGTGAGCGTCTCGGTGTGAAGGTCGCAGAAGAAAAACCAGTAGGGCCAGGCGCGATGGAGGTGCTGATAGAACTTCCGTACCTCCGGGATTGAATACAGTTCCTGCGGGTCGTCGTCCCAACCTTCGACCAGGAATTGGAACTTTCCCATCATCGACGCAAGTTCCGGCCCCACGGGCAGCGCGGCCGGGCCGAAGGTCTTGAGGAAGTGCGCGGTCTTGCAGTGGCGGACTTGCGCCTGGCTGAAGATGACCATGACGGCGTCAGTGTCGTTCATCGTGGTCAGTTCATGTTTGGGTCGAAGCCACGGTTGACGATGTTCATGCCGAGCGACAGCAATGTTGCCTTCGCCTGGGCAGCCTCGCGCACGCTGGGTTTGTTTTTTGGCATGAGACCTGAGAAGCGCCCCACGGATTCGCCAAACTGCATCGGTCCCGGGTCGCCGAAGGCGGTGAAAGCGCCGACTTCGTCACGGAGGATGGGGAGCATGACCGTGGCATTGCGGGAATGGTCTTCAAGCATCAGGACGACCACTTCCTTTCGGTCTGCGGCTTGGGACGGTGGCGTGTCGGTGTCGAGGTGGCCGCTGGCATCCGGCAGTCTTGCCCATGCCTCCACGACCATGACCAGAGAGCGTGCGTGTTGGGCAATCGCAAACAGGCGGGTGACTTCAGCGAAACGGTCTTTGGCGGCATCGTCCGTCAGCTCGCTGGGCATGCAGAAAACGAATCCCTCGTCGGTGTCGGCGATGACCGTTGGCGGCAGGGAGCCGGTGGTCACCATCATGTGCAGCGCGTAGTCCTTCGCCTGGCTGGCGAGCGGCTCTAGGCCTTGCGGGTTCTTTTGCCAGCGGTTTCGTTTCACGCGGGAGAGCTAAGCATTGAGACCCGGGTTGGCCAGAAAATCCGGCTGGCGGTTGGTGTGCCAATCGCAGTGACAGCACGCTTGCCTGCCACCGGGTGGGCTGTCAGCTTCCGGCACCGGATTTTAGGTGAAATCCACGCCCCAATTTTCAAGAACTCATGTCATTTGCCCCCGAAGTCCAACAACTGATCGAGCAGGTGGAGGCGATCTCGGAGCGGCCGGTCCATGTGATGGAAGAGGCCAATCTAAAGGCAAGGGCGACGGTGACTCCAGCGCGTGGCGGCGCACCCGCACACATGATTCGGTTCAGACCAGGGTCAGTGTCGCTGGACTACCTGGTGGCGAGCCAGTTGATGTTCCTCATCCGGACGTTCTCGTGCCCGGCGGCCGGCCGCTGGGACATCGCATCCACCGACGGGGAGCAGGATGCCGGGATCGAGGCCATGGGGCTCGGGACATTCTCGGATCCATTCGCCAGGCAAATGATCAGCATCATCATTACCCAGCTCCGCACTTACTCCATCGGTTTCCGGGTGGACGAGTGGATCTGGAAAAACCTGCCGGGCCTGCGGCAGCAGCAGGAAACGGAGATCCGCTCGCAACTGGCCGAGAACGAACGGGCACTGGCACCGGAAACTCGGCAGAGGTTCCCCAAGGCTATCGTGGACACCAATTCCGCGATGAACGCGCTGTATGCGACTTTCTGGGGTGTGATGTTGCGAGAGCCACGTTTTGCGATTCCGTTTGTGGCCGTCGGCTACCGGGGCAAGGCCGCCGAGTTGAGTGCCATCCTCAACGAGATTCCGGATGAACCCACCAACGACCGGATGCTGATCGAGCGCTGGGCGGCGGTGCTCGGACTTTCGGGATCCTTCCATTTTAAACCTTACGCCACCGACTGATGCCGGACACGCCCCACGACATCCAGTTCGCGCTTGTGGACTTCGACCGCAGCGAACTGCCCGAGGGCCAACGCGACCTGCACGGCGATACGTTCCTCCAGGCGGTTCAGGAACATTTGTCCGGGCAGTTCGTCGGCCAAGGCGGAGCCGCGGAAGTGGTGGTCACCAACGACAGAGTGATCATCCGTTGGCAGGAAAGCTCCAAAGCCGAATCGTTGGCTGCACAAGGGGCGAACCAATTGACGGAAGGAAATCACGAAAAAGGGATAGCCATCCTGCGGTTGGCTCTCGAACGCGATCCAAATGACACGGCGGCGCTCTTCAATCTGGGCATGGGCCTCGGAGATAGTGAACAAACCGGAGAGTCCCTTGATCTGTTGCAGCGGCTGGTCACCATCGAACCGGACTATCCTGGCGGATGGGTGGCGTTGGGTGTGGCGCAAGGACGTGCCAAGCAGTGGGAGAGCGCGATCCACTCGTTCCGCGAGGCGGTGGCCCGCTATCCGCAGGATGCTTTTGCCCGGAAGAACCTCGGCGCGGCACTTTCGCAAACCGGGCAACTCGCCGAAGCCCGTGACCACCTCCAGGCTGCCGTCGCGCTCCTTCCATCAGACGCGCAGGCATGGCTAAACCTCGGCATGAATCTGGAGCAGTCCGGGGAAATGGCGGAGGCGGAGACCGCTTACCAGCGTGTCATGAGTCTGGATCCGGCCGGAAGTCTCGGCGAACTCGCGGAACTCGGCCGCAACCGGATCACGGAACGCCACTTCCGAAAGTCCGGCGGCAAGTTCAGGGCTGATGCCCTGAACTACTGCGGCGACGCCCTCCGGATCTTTGAAGGCATGCCAAAGGACGAGGTCCAGCGCATCACCCTCGAAATCGCGATGAAGGGAGCCAAGGGGCTTTCGATAAACGACCCGTCCACCAAATACCAGCTACGGTCACTTCCCGGGGATTTCTCGGGTCTCCACCTGCTCTGCATCGAATACGCCGGCTTCCAGATCATCGACCCCACCGTGGACATTGGCTTCGACATCGCCGCCGAGTATGACGAAGCTTGCCGACTGTATGGGAGACCGCAACACCGCTCTTGACCGATGAGCTTGATCGCGATCGGGGCCCCTGGATGATTTTCAGGAACATTTAGAACAGCCTTTTCTTGCCTGCCCCACTAGGTGGGCATCTCCGGCCCAAGAGTCATTTTCGATTTTTCCACGGTCGGCT
>JANMJJ010000225.1:0-28000 GCA_031371325.1 Akkermansiaceae bacterium
CAAAGCCGTCGCGCCTGCTCGGTGAAAGAATGCTTCAAGCGAGAATAACGGTTACTGATCGATTCGTGGGGTAATGCTTTCACTCCGAGAGACATACCATTTGCTAAGCAAAAGTTAAGCAATTTATTTTGCGGTTACTCCTAAGCTTCCAGCCTGTCTCTTCTTTTTGGCGCGTAGAATTCCGCCATCCGCTCACATCCTAAACCCAACAGAGAGTTCTGAACCCCGCAAGAATCTTTCCGCACACCTTGGCATCATTCCTCGCCATTGGATCATTTTCGGCCCAAGCGAATGCCGCCGCCTTTATCAAAGTCACTGAGTCCGGCGGAGACGTCATCGTTTCCGCAACGGGCAGCTTGAACATTGTGGGTCTCACTTTCCTGGGAACTTCGAAGGAACCGAGGACATGGGTTACAAGTTGACCGGGGACATGGGTTACACATCTAACTGGGCGGATGCTTTGAAAAAATGTGTCATCGATGGAACAAAAACAGCAGTTTGTGAGTTTGACCAAGCTCCCGCGACCCGCGAAGGACCGTTGATCTTCTTCTTCCAGTTCCTGCAAACTGGCGGACGATAGCAGGAATTTCTGCGCGTCTATCCCAGTTACTTCGTGGCGAACCTGCACATCAACCTCGGCGTGGAATGAGACGGACTTTGGCAGACCTTGGAAAAGCTGCCTCGCCAGTTTTTCGCCCCGCTGCGCCGGGAAGCCCACCTTCAGCCGTGGCGACTGCGGCGATGGCAACGAAGGCACCATGTCAGAGCACGAGGAGCGAGGCCTGCCCTACCCTCTCAAAATGCGCCACACCGCCAAAGTGAAAGAACTCGGCACCCGCATGATGCGCCAGGGAGCGCTCTGGCCAGACCGTGGTGACGGCTGGCAGGCGTTAGAGACGAGCCTTCGCCTCAGTGGCTGGACGCGGAATCCCTTCACTTCGATGTTGGACGTTCGAGGTTGGACGGTCACGGTGTTTCGTGCGGAAAAGGAGGACGAAAATCAGGAAAATTCCTGCGGCCATCGAACTGGGGATCCACCAGAACGCGGGCCAGTGGGAGAGCGCGGCACCGCCGGTCAGGCTGCCAACCTTGGCTTCGAACAGCGGCTGGTTCAACTTCGCGCCGATCCACATGCCGAGGCCCTGGGTGAGGACGACGAGGAATCCCTGGGCTTGACCGCGGATGTTAGCAGGGGCTGTTTGGTCGGTGAAAATCTGGCCGGTGACGAAGAAGAAGTCGTAACAGATTCCGTGAAGGACAATGCCGGCGAAGATCATCCATTTCACGGAATCAGGCGCGGCGACGGCGAACAGCGCGTAACGCAGCACCCAGCAGGCCATGCCGACGGCGAGCATCCATTTCACGCCGAGGCGGGTGAACAGCAGCGGGATGATGAGCATGAAGAAGAACTCGGAGATTTGGCCCCAGAACATCGTCCCGGCGGCGCTGGCGAACCCGGCGTCGGTGATGAAGGTGGCGGTGTAGGCGTAGTAGGCTTGCAGCGGAATGCACAGTAACAGCGAGGCGGCGGCGAAGATGAGGAAGTTGGAATCCTTGAGCATTCCCAGCGCTTCGAGACCGAGCGCATGGCTGATAGAAACCTTTTGCCCCTTGGCGGGTGCCGGAGTGTGGGGCAGGAAAAAACTGAACACCCCAAGTGCGAGGCTGGCGATGGCGGCGATCCGCATCGGCAGCGCGGTGGCATCCGCCTTGAGTACGGTGCCGACGAGCAGCCCGGCGCTGATCCAACCGATGGTGCCAAAGACGCGGATGACGGGGAAATCTTTTTCCGAATGGACGATGTTGCGCATCGCCAGCGTGTTGGTCAGGCCGAGCGTGGGCATATAACAAAGCGAGTAGCCGAGGAGGACTTTGAAAAACATGCCGTGTTCGCCGGCGAGTTCCTGTTGGATCGACCACGGGATCAGAGCCATCAGCACCCCGCCGATGAGATGCATCACGCCGAGGACGACCTGGGTCGGGAAAAACCGGTCGGCGATCAAGCCTAGGAAAACCGGCGAAATGATGGCAGCGATGGGGCCGACCGAGTAGGCAGTGCCGAGGCCTGCCTCGAACTTCATCCCTTGCCGCAGGTAAACGCCGATGGTGACGAACCACGCGCCCCAGATGAAGAACTGCAGGAACATCATCACCGAGAGGCGGCATTGGATCGAAGTGCGGGTGGCGGACATGGTGGCAATTACAAATGCAGCCCAACCGATGTGACGGCCGGTGGCAAGGAAGCAATCCAGAATCCTCAAATCCTCAAGGACCGGTGGTAAACAATCCTTGCAGTTTCGTTGAATGACCGCAGGATTGTTGGGCCTTTTCAAGGCTTGGAAATTTCCACTCACTTTTATCTGCAATGAATCACAATCAGAAGCCGACGCCGGTCATTCCCAAAAACCGTCCCGATCCGATGGCGCGAATGAAAGCGATCCGGGCGCGGCAGGTGCATCGAAACAAAAGCCAGTGGAAATCCTTGGTCATTGGCGTGTTTGCAATCGGAGGGGTCTTTCTTTACTTGGAATTATCAAAACCGGCCCCCCTGCCGCTTGGCGTTGCGCTTCAGAAAGCGACGGCGAATCCGATCGAGAGCGTCACAACAATGGTGCCTTCCGAGGCGACAGAACCGACCGAGGAACCAGCCGGTCTTGAACTGGTAAATCCAGCCAAAGACACGTCCGTGCAGTCCGCAGCTGCCGCAAAACCCGAAGACGCGGTGATTTCAGGAACGAGCGAGTCGGAGCTGTTGAACAAGGAGTCCGGACTTGTTCTCACCGGACTCGATGGCCTGCGCGAGAATGCGCTGCGGCGGGACAAGGAGCTCCTGAAGCGGGCCATCGATGGCAAGGCATGGGATGCCTACCGCGGGCTTCTGGCAAAATCCATTGCGGCGGGAATCGCGAGCTTGCCAACGGGCCAGGGAGTGAACCGGTTCGACGCGGTTTGGAAAGAGCCGGCTCTTTATCAGGCGATGTTGCGTTGGCAGGTACTGGGCAGGTTTTCCGAGTCGGAAATCTCCGCACGGGCGCATGACAGTTACACGGGTGAGGTGCTGGTCTGGCTTTTGAATCACAATCCGGCGATGGAAGAAGTGCTTCTCACGATCAAGCCCGTGGATGATGGCGGCAAGGTTTTGGGTTTTCTGATCGCAGCATGGCCTAACACCTCCGGCGGGTTTGACAAATATTTCTCCCTCGCCCTCGCGTGCGCGGTGGTGTTCGACCGGGAGGTTCGGATTCCGAATCCGGTGGCGGGCCAATATGGCGTGCAGCCGGTGGTGGAGCCGATGCGGCGCTATCTTTGGTTCATCGCCAAAAACGACAAGGGCCAATTGACGGCACCCGTTCACCACAGCTCCGCGCGCGATCTGGTGTGGGTCGTGTGTGCGCCGGTTTCCGATTCCGAACTCGAGTGGTCAATCGCTAAAATGAACTTGAGCCGCAAGAACTGGGGCAACGCCTACGGGATGATCGAGTATCTCATGGAACGGGCCGTCAAAGGCCTCAATCCTTATAAAGAATATACTTTCGCAGAGATTCTCAAAGAAGGTGGGATTTGTGGGGATCAATCCTATTTCTGCACGAACACGGCACGGGCACAGGGAATTCCGGCGATGACATTCAGTGGTGAAACCGATCTCGGTGGCCATGCTTGGGTGGGACTAAAAATTCAATCCGACGAGTGGACCACCGGCGTCGGGCGCATCGGCGGGGCTTCCAAGGGCGAGACGGATAATCCACAGACCGGGAAATCCATCAGCGAGCAGGAAGTCCAGCTCTGGAGCGACAGGGCGCATCAAAGTCCGGTCGCGACTCTTGCCGTGGCCCGCCACCTCTGGCTCGCAGACTACTTCGCCGCCACGGGCAAGGATGCCGATGCGGCCGCGACTGTCCGCCTTGCCAACCACCTCGGACCCTCGTTCACCGAGACATGGGCGGCCCTGTATGCATTGCTACAGAAGCAGATGAAACTCACCGGCGAGCCTGCCGCCCCGAGCAATCTCGAGGATTGGAAATCGTTTGCCAAAATGCTGCGGCAGCAATTCAAGGATAACCCGCGGATGGCCGGGCTGGCAGCGGATGCGGAAAATGACTATATTTTCCCCTATGGCACCGACGACAACGCCGACCGGATGCTTTTGCGCGAGCGCCGCAGAATCGAGCGCAACTCGGGCGAGCAAAAGGACCTCATCGCCGAGTCGCTCAAACGCGAAGCTGACCTGATTCAGAAGCGGGGTGATGCGACGGCAAACAAAGAGATCAGCAACCTCTACGACAGCGCCCTGCGGAAATACGGGGGCAGCATCACGGGATTCAAGATGATGGCTGAGGACTACTTCAGTTTTCTCAAGGGTGATCCCGAACTGTCACGCAAGGCGGCGCGTGATATTGAACTCGCTTTCAAACGTGTCGTGGAGACCGGGACCAAAGACTGGTTCCGCGCGCAAACCGAGTCATCAATTTACAAGATGATCTGTGGTTACTACCGGGCCACCGGTGACGAGGAGCGCGCAATCATGCTGGAGAAGCGCGTGGAAGTTCTGCTCAAGCGGGCGGAGCGCAGTGCCTTGTGAGCGAAGGAGGACTTTCCGGGCGAAAGAATTTAAAGGGAGGGTGGCGTCAAGTCATGCCACGGGGTTGAGTCCGGAGAAATCGACGGGACGGTGACTCCAGCGGATTTCGCGGGATCGGCGGGCGAGGGACTTCCGGCGCGTTGTTGCTGTCGTGGATGCCTCATTTCCAGCAGTTTATGATATTCCCAAGTGGAGTGCTTTGAGAAAATTTCATTTAATTGCATAAAATTGCTCGACAGCATAAAAATCAGGGATATGCCTAGTGCAAATAGTTGCATGAAAGTGCATCCATTGATTACCCCCTCAGACTGGCCGGTGCAGCGGCTAGCGGTTTTCCATTCTCCTGCTGATCCATAACCTAAAAAACCAAAATCCGACCAAGTGAATCCAAGACCCGCTTTAAGATGGAATTGAGGGCGAGTGCCCCGACATCCGAAAGCGATATTTCTAAAAATCGAATCAATATGAAAAAACCCGCCAAAATAACCATGGCGCTCCTCCTGCTGGCATCGCCATTGGGACTCGCGCAAAATGCCCCGATCACCTTTGAAACCGGTCAATTTGGATCCACTTGGGCCTTCAACACCTTTGAAAACGGCACTGGATTCCCCATGGAAGTGGTGGCAAATCCATTTTCAGGCACAGGTAACACCTCTGCGACTGTGGCTCATTTCACGGCGTCCACCGATGGTCAACCCTGGGCGGGTTGCGAAACCATCCACGGTGCGGGCATCGGAACGTTCAACCTGACGTATGCCAACTGCATCGTGAAGGTATGGGTTCGGAAACCCGTCCTCAGCGACGTCGCAATCAAGTTCGCCAGAGCGGACGGTGCCGCTGAATCTGAGATCAAAGTCGCCAACACGGTGATCAACGCGTGGCAGCAATTGACCTTCGATTTCCACGGCAAAGTGGACGCGGGAGGGGTCATCACCAACCTCGACCAAATCGTCGTTTTCCCTGACTTCCGGGACCGCGGTGGAGACGCGGCAGATACCGACTGCTACTTCGACAACATCACCTTCTCGGCATACACTCCTCCGCCCTTGACGAGTCCTCCGGCGGCCGCGCCGACGCCTACTGCGAGCTATGTGGTTTCGATGTTCAGCAATGCTTACACCAACATTCCGATGAGCACGTGGAGAACGGTCTGGTCCGGCGGCGGTGCCCTGACGGATCTGCAGATCGCGGGCAACGATACCAAGAAATACGAGTCACTCGCTTACTTCGGTGCAGAGCCTGTCACCTCGTTTGATGTGACGGCCATGTCCACCTTCAACATTGACCTGTGGACGGCAGACGTGACGACCTTCAGGGTCAAACTCGTTGATTATGGCAGCAATGGCGTTTTCGGCGGTGGCGACGATGTGGAGCATGAGGTGACTCTCACCTCGCCAACCTTGGCGTCATGGAACAGCTATCACATTCCGTTGTCCTCGTTCGCAGGACTTGTCACGAAAGGCCACATCGGCCAATTGATCCCGTCCGGCTCGTCGGGAACGATCTTCATCGATAACGTCTATTTCAGCGGAACCGCTCCAACCGCCCCGGTCGTGGCTGCGGCTGCGCCTACCGGTGGTGGCGGCACGGTGATCTCCCTGTTCAGCAATGCCTACACCAACATCGCCATGGGCACATGGAGAACCGGTTGGTCCGGTGGTAGCACGCTGACCGATCTGCAAATCGCCGGTAACGACACCAAGCTTTACCAAGACCTTGGCTACTTCGGGGTGGAGCCTGCCACGCCGATCAATGCCTCCGCCATGACGACGTTCCATGTGGACGTGTGGACCCCCGATGTGACGACTTTCCGGGTCAAACTGGTTTGTTCCAATGGTTCGGAGCAAGAAGTGAACCGCACCACCACCCTCTTCGGCTGGAACAGACTGGAGTTTGCATTGTCGGAATTCCCCGGTGCGACCCAGAAAAGCAGCATCAACCTGTTGGTCATCTCCCAGCCGGGTACCGGCAAGAAGGTTTACCTGGATAACATCTACTTCAGCGGCCCCTCGGTCACCTACACCCAAGTCCAGTATGACGCGGCGGTGACGGCGGCGACCGCGGCCGGACGCGTCACCGGGCACAACGATGTGACCTCCAGCCCGGGCACTTACAGCCTCTACACCACGGCCTCGATCCAAGATCTCAAGACCGATGGAAGTGTGATCGTCAACGCCGGGGCCACCACCGTGAACCTCACCCTGCCTGTCCAGAAATCCCTGGGCCTCAATAATTGGTCAGCGGCTGGCACTCTCCAGCTTACCCTGCCCAAGGACGCGGACAAGCAGTTCTATCGCCTCGCGGTGCCCTGATCCACTGCGGATCCAGATCCATTGCAGTCTGCTAAATCAAGAACCCCGTCCGGATTGTCCGGGCGGGGTTTTTCCTTGGGTGCCGGGTCGTTTGCCCGGACCCATCGCGTTCCGACATCTAGGATTGGGCGCTGATTTTGTTCAATTTGCATAAAATTTCTTGACTGCCCGAAGATCGCGGGCATCCTGAGACAGATTCTGGAATTCGCTTCAAACCCACTTCAAGCCCGCTTTTCCAGAATCCGCAGGGTGCCCCTCTCATCGACGGTGGCCCGCAACCGTAAAATCCCAACCGTCCAACAACCAAAGCCCGAAAACCGACCAAAATACCATGAAATCCGTTGCCAAAACCCTCGCCCCCTGTCTTGCCGCCGTCCTTCTCGGATTGACCGGTACCTCCCATGCCACCATCGTCACTGTTGATGGCAGCATCTCCAATGGATACATGGAGGTATTCGAAACCGACGGTTCTGGTGGACCGAACTACGGAGCATTCCAATTTGGCAGCGGCTGGGCCCTCGCGGATGTCAAATCAACCGTGGGCGCATCGAACGTCGTCTTGGAAGCCAACTACAATGGCTACGCGGACAATCCCGGTGATGCTTACTGGCGCAACAACGGCGGCGCGGGACCGGCTGGCAACAAGTGGATGGTTGCGTCAACTTTCGCTGGAGTCTCCGCAGCGAGCTTCCCGGACAACAATTGCAACTTTAAAGCGGCGGTATCCAGTTTCACATTTACCGCAGGCTACACGGTCAGAGCCTTCATCAAGGGATTCACCGCAGATTATTCGAGCAATTACGCGCTGTTTTCAGCCCCCCTCACCGCAAGCTCCGTCGTCGATCTGAACTTCGACACCACGGGCTGGGCGAACATCCAATATGGCTTCGAGGTTCGAGGCATCAATGCGAATCCCGCGATTTCTCCAGGCTCGGCGACTGTAGTTGCCAACGTCGTGCCGCCGATTGTCTATGGAATCCCCAACGCGGGATTTGAGATTCCCGGCGGTGCGAACTGGATTTTCGATCAAGCGAACGGCCACACCGTCAGCTACCCCGCCACCGGTGGTAATCCTGGTGGCTATGCGGAAATCAACGGTTCCTCAGCGTGGGAAACTTGGTATGCGGTGTTGGTTGCGAACGGAGGCAATCAGCTCTCGCTTGCTGCGTTGGGCCTCACTGCCGGCCAGACTTGCACCTTCGCGATGGACATGAAAATCATTGCCGGCTCCAACCTCGGAGGATTCAAGGTCGATTTCGTCCCCAGCGGCACCACGGGTGACATGTTCCCCGCACTCACGGGTGATGGCAGCGAATGGGCCACTTATTCATTTGCCGTGCCGGTTCCCGCGAATGCCACCGGACTCAAGCTGGTGCCACTTTGGGGGTCAAATTCCACAGTCGCTTATGACAATGTCCGCTTGGCGGGTCCATTCGCCGCGAAGGCCACCACCGCTGCCTCCAACGTCAAAATCAGTTGGCCCACGGTCACTGGAAGAAGTTACCAAGTGAAAAAGTCCAACGATCTGGTCACTTGGCTGCCATTCGGGGCGTCTGCCAATGGCAATGGCGCGACCTTCTCAGTGACCGATCCGATTGGTGCTCCCGGCAAGTCGTTCTTCCGGGTCATCGAGACGACTCCGTAAGCGAGTGGTTGTTGATTGAACGAACTGCAAGCGGCCGTAGGGAATACCTGCGGCCGTTTCGCCGTCTAGCCCTTGGAGAAAGATCCCTCAACCATGTATCGAGTGCCCCGATTGAACCTGATCGCCTTGTTCGGCGCGGCGGTATTGCCCATCGCCGCCTCGGCCCAATCCCTTCCCGGGTGGACCTTGGCGTGGGCGGATGAATTCACCCAAGCCGACGGCACCGCGCCGGCCTCCGCCAAGTGGGGATACGACATCGGCGGCTCGGGCTGGGGGAATAGCGAACTCCAATACTACACGGCCCGCACCGAAAACGCGCGCATCGAGGGCGGACAACTCGTGATCGAGGCCCGCGCGGAAAATTATTCCGGGAAAAACTACACCTCCGCCCGGCTCCTGACCAAGGACAAGTGGTCGTGGACCTACGGCCGCATCGAAGCACGGATCAAGATCCCGCGGGGCCAGGGAATCTGGCCCGCTTTCTGGATGCTAGGCGCGAATATTGATGCCGCCGGTTGGCCCGGCTGCGGGGAAATCGACATCATGGAAAACATCGGTTCGCTGCCGTCCACCGTTTACGGAACCGTCCACGGACCCGGTTACTCGGGCGGTGGAGGCATCAGCGGGAATTACGTTCTGGCAGGTGCCGCGCTGGCGGATGCGTTCCATGTCTATGCCATCGAGTGGGAGGAAAACCGGATCCGCTGGTTCATCGACGGGCAGCTATATTTCACCGTCACCCCGGGCAATCTTCCAAGCGGCAGCACCTGGGTTTTCAACCAGCCGCAATTTTTGATCCTGAATGTCGCGGTGGGCGGAAATTGGCCGGGCAGTCCGAACGGCTCGACCACGTTTCCCCAACGCATGACCGTGGATTACGTCCGGGTTTACACCCCTGCCGCAGTCGTCCCTACCAACACGGTCGTGACCGTGGACCCTGCGGAAACTTGGCTCGGTTACATGCATGTCTCGAATCTCCCGGCGAGCGGGGGTGCTTACCAATTTGGTAGCGTCTGGAATACGGCGGATCTGAACGCCAGCTTTGCAGGTGCCATCCTCACCTTGAGTCCGAATACGATCACCGATCCCGCAACCTATTGGTACATCGGCGGTGGTGCTCCCGGCCGGCCCGGCAATAAAATCATGGACGCCAACATGTATGTGGAAAAAACCGGCAGCCTTTCCGGGAAAACCGTGGTTTTCACCGGGACGGTCACTGCCAAAACCCTGACGAGTGCCCATAGCTCGCTGGCCTTCATCAAGGATTTCGCGCCCGATTATTCTTCCTCAAACACGATCACCGCGCCTTTGGTCAACGGCGTGTTCAGCATCAGTCTCGCAACCGCCGCCGGCACTGGCCGCCATGTGCAATACGGCTTCGAAACCACCGGAGTCAATGTCTGGGCCACCGATGTCGCTCCCTATGGCTCGGTCCGGATCACCGCTGCGGCCGCAGATCCTTTCGCGGCGTGGATCGCCGGCTTCAACACTGCGGCCTGGCCCTCACCGGATCTAACCGCGGCGGGCGACCCTGACGGCGATGGCCTGAACAACCGGGCCGAGTTCGCCCTCGACGGCAACCCGGCCTCTGGAACCGCCTCCGCCAAAGTCCGGGCGAGGACCGAGGTGGTTGCAGGGGCAACTGCCATGGTACTCACGCTGCCGGTGCGCGACGGGGCGACATTCAGTGGGACTCCGGCCAAGACCGCCACCGTGGGGCAGGTGGTTTACACCATCGAAGGTTCCAACGGACTCACGTTGTTCAACCAGGGAGTCACCGAAATCAGTCCCGCGCGGTCGGAGAACATGCCCGCAGCCAACGTCGGCTGGACCTATCGGAGCTTCCGGCTTGATGGCGCGATAGGCGGTGCCAATTCCCGGGGGCCGGCGGGTTTCCTGCGGGCCCGCATTTCCGCGGCACCTTGATGCGGGGATCGGGCGAGGCCCCTTCCCGCTTGGCAGCTCTGCTGCCTCGGCTGCCGCTTCCAGACACTGCTAGAAATTGCATAAAATTGCTGGACAAATCCGGCACCTGTGAGAGGGTTCCCGCGTGAATTGATCCATAACCGGCAGTTCCCATGAACCCACGACTCCGAAACCTGAACTTCCCGAAACCCACCATGAAATCCAACTCACACAAGCGTGGCTTCACGCTCGTCGAAATCCTGATCACCATCACGATCATCGCGACGCTGGCCGGTATGACCTTCTACATCTCCAGCCGCGCCAAGCAGGCTGCGGTGTCCGCGAAGACCATCAATAATCTGCGGGAGATCGGAGTCGCCTGCGGCATGTGGATGGCCGACAACAACAACTTCTTCCCGTCGTGCTGGAATAACACCACCAACCGCTCGTATGCCCAGACCCTCGATCCCTACATGCACAGCGTCGAGACCTACCGCTCGCTCGACAGCAAATTCATCGGCCCGAACAAGCGGATTCCGGTCAAAGTAAATGGTTTCTCGCACCCGATGACTTACTCGATGAACAAAGCGATCTGCCCTGACACTACGGCCCCGCAGAACGGTGCCGCAGTCCCTTTGATTCACGCTTCCAAGGTTTCAAACCCAAGCAACGTGATCATGATGGCGGACGGTTGCCAAAACCCCGGAAATCTCGGCCAGTCGAGTGCTGCGGCTTACCGCTTGGACAGCTCCGTGGGCCAGAGCGGGCTGCCGAGCCAGGGTTCCCAGCCGATTCCTGTCGGGTCCGATGTGGATACCTCGTCCGGTGATGGCTGGTTCCGCTACGCGGGGGGCAAGTGCCATGTCTTGTACTGTGACGGCTCTGCGGGAGCCTTCAAGAAAGGCACCATCCTCAAGCGGAACATCTGGCGTGACCAGTGATTGTTTCCTTTTAGGTGGAAGGATTCGACCCCGGCAGCGGGTCACAGAATGCGTGGCGGTCCGTGGCATGTCCGACGTTTCTGGCACACCTTTCAGGGTGCAAATTCATTGGCATTGGTTACGCCTTCAAGCGGCGGCTGATGAGATCCTCGCGCATGGTTTTACAGAGGTGCTCGTTGAGTCCGTAGAGGGCGAAGAGGCAGGCGAGAAGCAGTAGTCCGGCGGCGGGAATGAGGCTGGAAAGCAGCAGGATGCCGTGAATCGAAGCGGCGGACTGCTCGGCATTGGCCACGTAGCCGAAATGCGTGAGCAGCCACCCGGCGAAGGCCGCGCCGATGCCCATCCCGGCCTTCTGCGAGGAGGTGGTGGCGGAGAAGATAATGCCGGTGGTGCGCACTCCGAATTTCCACTCCGCGAAATCCGCAGTGTCGGCGACCAGCGCCCAGTAAAGCGTGGCGTTGATGCCGGCGAAGATCATGCCGAGAATTTGAAACGTGAACACCAACGCGGTTTGATGCGGCTGGATCCAGTAAAACGGAATTGCCGTTAGAGCCACGAGCACCATGCTGGTGATGAACGATGATTTCTTGCCGATCGCTTTCACGGCGAATTTCGTGAGCATCGCGCCGAAAATCATGGCGAGTCCGCCAATCAGGAAATAAGTGGCGATCCGTCCGTCGTTCCATTTCAGATAGCTCTTGAGATAGTAGATGCCGGCCGTTCCGCGGACGACGGCGAAGGTGATGTTCACAATGCCCGCGACGAACATCATGATCCAATGGCGGTTCGCGAGGAGGGTCTTGATGTCGCCTCGGAGTTTGGTTTTTTGCGCGGGAGGAGGTTGGATGCGCTCGCGGGTGGAGAAGAACGAGATGAGGAAAAAGATGATCGCCACTGTGCTGAACAGCATCACGGTGCGCTGGGCTCCGAGTTGTTGATTGGCACCGCCGAATTGTTTGATCAACAGCAGGAAGCTCGAGTTGGCAATAATCCCGCCGACCTGCGCGAGCACCATCCGGTAACTGTTGACGCTGGTGCGTTCTAGCGGCTCGTCGGTCATCACGCCTGACAGCGCGCCGTAGGGAATATTGATCGCGGAGTAGAGCAGCATCAGCAGGTTGTAGGTGGTCCACGCCCAGACCAGCTTGCCCCACGCGCCGAAGTTAGGGGTGGTGAATGCCAGCACGAAGACCACGGCCAGCGGCACGCACAGCCATAACAGATAGGGCCGGAAGCGGCCCCATTTGGTTTTGGTGCGGTCGGCCACCGCGCCGATGAAGAAGTCCACGATGCCATCCGTGCAGCGGGCGAACAACAGCATGGTGCCCGCCGCCGCCGCGGTGATGCCGAAGATGTCGGTGTAGAAAAACATGATGAAATTCATCATCAGCGCCCAGACGAAGTTGCTGGCGGTGTCACCGAGGCCGTAGCCGATTTTTTCCTGGATGGATAATTTCATGGGTTTGAAGAATTCTGCTAGATGGTCCCGGGAATCGTGACGATGATGTGGCGGATCGATCCATCGCGTTCGAACAAACGGCGGCTGTCCGCCTCGGAAAGGAGATTGCCCTCGATCGACGTCGATCCACCATTGGCATGTTCCAGCGTGATCGAAGGCCGGCCGCCGAGCAGGTAGCAAACTGGCACTTGGAAAGCGGTGAACGCGAGGGAGTCCGCGCCGAGATGCCAGGTCCGCACCTCGCCGCCGATGTCGATGAACTCGAAAACGTGCGGAGTTTTGAAGAACTCGCGGCGTTTGAGCAGGGTGGGATTGAAGCGCACACATCCATGCTCGACTTGCATTCCCAGCTCGCCCATGCGGGTGAGGATTTCCTCTTTGACCTGGCCGGTCATGCCCGGTTGCTGGGCACCACCGTGGCGCGGCGAGTGTGAATACGGATCGGAAGGAAAGGCACCGTAGGTCTTGGAATCCTTGGTGAAGCCCAGTCCATGGCGGATCTCGCCATAAACCCCGGCAAGCCGCGCGGTCTCTGCGGAGCCCGGGTTCTCGCCAACGGCCCGGACATGGATTTCCTGCAAGGCGAGCAACAGCTTGGCAACCATGTGCCAGTAGATGCTGCCGAGTCCTTCGAAGGCAAACATCGCGCCGCTGCGACCGGTGAACGAGCGGTGATGGAAGACCGCCTCCCACAGATCGAGCACAGCGGCGCGATCTGCGGCGACGGCATCCAGCCGGCTAGGGTCGGCGGCCAGTTGGTCAAGCCGTGCGATCAGATCCCGGGAATTGGTCAGGTCGGGATGGAAATGGGCGCGTCCGTCGCCATCCAGCCGGATCAAGTCGCGATCGCCCGCCACGACCGATTCCGCGAGGCGGGGGATTTGCGTTTTCCACCCGGCTGGCAGGATGTTGCGTTGGAGGAACGGCGTGATCGTGCGGTCGGGATAGAGCAGGTAGCTGTTCTGGTCCTCGCGGTAGAGCGGGCTGTCACGCAGCGCCGCCAACAGCCGCAGGACTTCGGCGGGTGCCAGGACGCCGCTGCTCAGGGCGGCGACCTGGCCCTCCAGCATCAGATCGAGGTGGTGGACGGCGGCCTTGTCGCCGTGGATCTCCAACAGGTTGTAGCTGTGGAACAGGTGCTCGTCGCGGCGGTTGGCCGCCAGCGTGGCATCGATGGCGGCGCGGGCCTTGGCGATGAAATCGCGCAGCGGGAGAATGCCAACGGTCGTGAAGCCCGGCGCTTGGCCAGCATAGACGGCGGTGCGATGTTTTTCACCGGCACGACCGAGCGCTTCGGTGATGGTGAAGCGCACGGAGTCGTCCAACCCGCTCGCCGCAGCCTGCGGCAGGATTCCAGTGAGTTCTTCCAGCAGATCGGCCACCGGTTGTGAAAGTTCGAACCCGGCGGCAGCGCGTCCGTCGAACAAGGTTTCGAGAAATGCCAGATACCGGCGCAAATAACAGACGGTCACAACTGAGAGTCCCCAGCCGGCAAGCGCGTGGTTGGCGTCGTTCCACTCGGGGCGCTGGGTGTTGAGCCAGATGCCGCCGCCGGGGACAAGGTTGCTGAGTTTGACGAGCAACGGCACCAGCAGTTTTTCGGCCAGCGAAACCAAGATGATTTCCCCGCCGTCACCGGCTAACAATTTCCCGTCGCCACCGAGGGTGTTGGCCCGTTCCATCAACCGCCGGTGCAGCGTTTCGTTGAAGTGGATCGAATGCTTGGGGTCTTTCAGCAGGTCGTCGAATCCGCGGATCTCGTAGGGGACGTGTGCGGAAGCATGGCAACGCCCGTTGAGGCGGGCGCTCAGGCGACCGGGGCGGAAGCGCTCCTGGCCTTCCAACAGGCGCAGCAGATAGATGATCTGGTGATCCCCCCAATAGCCGATGTGGCTCCATGGGTCACTGGCATCGAACACCTCCCAGTCGATGCCCGCGCGGGTGATCCGATAGGGATTGTAGCCGTCGGCCGTGGAGGCATTGAGAAAGATCGCAATCATCGGCTCGAAGCAAACCGGATAGCAGTAGGCTAGGCTCTCCCAGTTCTGAAAAATATCGCGCCAGTTTCCCGCGTAGGCGAACAGCGGGCGGCCCTCGGCATCCTTGGTGTGGATCTCGAAACGATTCCACGGGCGGCTCGGGTCGCCATGGCGGCGGCTGAAACAGATGGGCAAATATTCGCCGGCGAGGCGGGCGAGCTGGGCATCGCCGCGAGCGGCCGCGCGGTCCGCAAGGTCGGTGAGCGTGCAAGGATCCGGGAGCGCTGAAACCCAGTCCTGATGCCGGCGCAGCACCTCGGAATTGCGGTTTTTCAGGAAGGCCTGGAAGTCGTCGCGGGGAAAACGGTAATTGTCGTGCAAGGTGCCGCCGCGCATGCAGTTGAAGAGCACGTTGGCGAAATGGTGGACGCTGGTCCGCGAGTCGGCGCTTTGTTGGATCGCGCCGGCCCCGGCGATGCGTTTTTTCAAGGCCAACACCCCGGCGCAGCGATCGGCGGCAATTTCCGCCCCGAGGGTCTCCGGCTCCCGCAGGCGATCGCACAGGCGGGACACCTCGGTGTGGTCGAGACCGGTGTCCGCACCGACGATCCATTCGCGTGAGCCGAGTGGCTCGAGATCAAGGACGGTCGCCAGCAGGTGGGCGCCGAACACTCCGCGCGCTTCGCATTCGGCACTGACGCCGGCACCGCGGCGATAGGCATCCACCTGCCGGTCTGAGAGAAGCAGGGTCGCGTGATCCAGGCCCAGCGACCAGGCGCAGGTCACCCGTAGCGATTCGCACGGTTCCGCGCGGTCGGTGATGCCGGAGTTGAGGGTATAGATTCCCAGTCCACAGCCGGGCACCGACTCATGCCGCATGTAGGCGGCGGCTAGGTAACTGTAGCGGGCATAGGTTTCCTGGGAGACCCCGTGGGGTAGCAGGTGATTCCAGCCGTCCAGCAATTTGATGGTGCGCCGCTTGTCCGAGAGATTCTCCAGTCGGCAGGTCCGCACCAGCCCGAAGCGCTCGCTGGCGGTGAGTTCCCAGCGGAACGCCATGCCTAGGGTTTCGTGGATTTCCTCGAAGAGCACGCTGGTGCCTGCGACGTGCTTGTAGAGATTGCGGGTGATCCCGCGCTTCGGACAACCCGCAGCCCACGGTTTCCAGGGCTTGCCATCCACGGTCAGCAGGCTGAGTACCCCGCTCGCATTGGGTTGGCTCAGGATCTTGTCGGCGGTCTGATAGGGAAAGACCGCGTGGTCCGGATCGACGCGACCGGCGGTGAAGCCACCGTTGCTGCCGACAAACAGCCAGAAGTCCGAATCCGAAACCACGCTCATCAAAAATGGCGGCATCCGGTCCACATGGTGGATGCACAGGTATTCCTGGCCATCGATGACCACCGTGGCGTCGCCCGCCGCTTCCGGCGAGGAGACTAGGGAAACGACGTCGCCCGCCCGGGTTCGTTTTTCGAGGTGCGGGGAATGGGCCGTCGTCCCCGGGGGATTCCGCACGAGCGGCGGTGGTTGCATGGAATGATGAATGGAGCTTGGTTCCATGTGGTTGCAGAGAGTTTGAGGAAAGTGCGTGCTTTGGCGGTCACCGTGGCACTTGGAACGTCCATCCAGGGCGGTAATCCGAATTCGGATTGTTCCATGCCGCCGTGGTCATGACTTATGTAGTTAGGGCGGGCGGGAGGATTCGACAAGCAAAATTGCACAATATTGCACAAATTTATGCAATCTTCCGATCTGGTGGTGATTCGACTTTGCCACCCGAGCGCTCGTCCCCGTGGCTGGGGGAACCATCAGGACGGGACGTCCCGCCGATCTCACTTCGGGACCGGACCGACCGTTGCGCCGGGCCTCAGACGACAATCGATCAAAACGTGCTGGGCCGAGCCGAAGCGTTTCTCCGTCCGCTCGGACAGTCGCTGCGTTCCCGTCATCCCGATCTCGCGAAAAGGGATCATGATCGTGCTCAGAGGGGGCGAGCCGGCTGGCGTCTCGATGCCATCGAACCCGATTACCGAAACCCTGCCTGGCACACTGATTCCACGTTTTTCGAGGCCGTGTACCAAATCGTATCCCTGGTGGTCCGCCGCGCAGACCCAGGCGGTGACCCCGTCGCAGGTGCGCGCGGCGGCATATTCGATGCTGGATTCGTCATCGCCTTCGTGAGAAGGGAAAATGTTGACGATGTCCTCAAGTGCGACGGGCATTCTCAGCCGGACCATCGCCTCCATGAACGCGGCATAGCGCCGGTATGACCAACTCGCCTCGACTTCGTAGCGACGGGTGTAAAACCCGATCCGCCGGTGGCCGTGCTCTAGCAGATGCTCGATCGCCGAGGCGATCCCTTTGTAGTGATCGACGTCCACACAATCGATCCCCGTGTGATCGAACTGCTCGACCAGTGAAACGAGCGGCACCTTGGGCGCAAGGTGGTCGAGCACGGAATTGGGAAACGGATAAACCAGCAGCAGCCCGTCCCAGCGGCTGCAAAGCTTCTCGATGTTCAGGAAAACCGGGTCATCCAAGGTGCAGGATTTGGGGTCGATCAAATGAAGCTCCACGTCCGCGCCGTTGAGGTGCGCGAACTCGGTGACGCCGGCGAGGATCTGCTCGCTCGGGTTCTGGTAGTCGGTCCGGAAATATTCTTCCTCCGCCGAGCAAATCAGCACGCCGAAGATCTTTTTCGCGCCCTTTTTCCTCGCCGCCCGGGGCTTCCTCATCTGCAGATGGACGTATCCCACCTCGGCCGCCAACTGGAACACCCGCGCCCGCGTCACCGGATTGATGCCGGGATGATTGGTGAAGCAGCGCGAAACCGTCGCCCGTGAAATTTGCAAGCGCTCGGCGATCAGTTGCTGGTTTACCTCGGGGGATGGATCGTTGTGCCGGATGCCCGGAGGATTCTGCTTTTTTTGCCGACGTGACAAGCAACAATCTTGAAACGGGCACCGGACGGATTGCGGACCGCTAAAAAATTGCATAAAATTTCTGGACAATTCCAAACTTGGAGGCATCTTCGCAGGCAAGATAACCCCAAGCGTCGCACTCGCGGCCCGCCACTGGCCGGTGGTTACTCGATAAATACGGAGTATTCGAATTTGCTACCCACCGCGTACTCGTACTCAGGGACGTTTGCCACTGCATCAAGCCTTCAAAACCCATGAATCCCAGAGTCCACAGAAAATTCCGAAGCCGGGGGTTCGTGCTCATCGTCACCCTCAGCCTGATGATTTTGCTGACCGTCATCGCGGTTGGCTTGCTGACGCTCAGCACGATCTCGCTGCGCTCCTCGACCGCCGGCGAAGCGGAAGCCCGGGCCTTCACGAATGCCCGTCTGGCGGTGATTATGGCAATCGGGGAACTCCAGAAAGAGGCTGGCGATGACCGCCGGATCACGGCGGACGCTTCGATTCTTGCCAAAACCAGCCAAGCCCACCTGGTCGGCACTTGGTCGTCATGGTCGCCTAATTTCGACCTCACGCCCGATCAAAACGCACCCGATTATAGCAGTCCGAAAACCGGTCTGTTTCGATCATGGCTGGTTTCCTCGCCGGATCCGGTCGCGTTGAAAAAAAGGGAGTGGGCGGAGACGGCCGTCGATCCCAAATGGCCGCGCCTGTTCTCCCTCGCGCGGGATGGCTTCGATCTCAGCGCGGCCCCGGTGCCCACCCCGCGCGGCAGTCTGGCATGGGCCGTGTCCCAGGAAAACACCAAGGCTAAAATCAACGTCGCCGGCCCCGAGACAGACACCGGAGTGAACACCGCCTTGCAATCCCAGCGCCGCCCCTCGCTCGCGCTCGGCACCATTCTCAAGCAACCCAAAAACGGCTGGAACGTCCGTGCGGGCCGCGTCCTCTCGCTCAACCAACTCAAACTGGATTCCGAGCTCGTCGCCGACCCGCAGACTGTCGCTGCCGCCGGTGCCAGTTTCACCACCCGCGCCCAAGGCTTGCTGACCGATGTGGTCAAAGGCGGACTCAAGACCGACCTCAACCTCGGCTTTGAACTGAGCGATTCCGATTTCGCCAAGTCCTCCTGGAGCGGCACTCCAAATCCCTTTCGCTCGCCAAACGCCAATCCCGGCTTCTCCTCGCCCGCCTCCTACAAGGGGCAGCGGGCGTTGTTCCTGCCACTGGTGGACAATCCGATTGTTTCCAACAAGACCTCCTACGGGGTTGCGTCGATCTCCCATCGTTTTTACGCCGCCGGGGTTCCTACCTTTGACCACCTCCGCTCGTTTTACCGGATTCCTCACCACCTCTACGGCAGCGGTCCGCCAACCGTCGCCGAGCGCGGAGGCGATCACGTGGCGATTTCCATCGATCCGCCATCTTACCGAAGTTACTTCTCGCCGGCCAATCCTCCGGCTGGCGTTGACTCGTCCCTGTCGATCCGGCCGGTGCTCAACCGCATGCTCTATCTTCTCAGCACTAGGCTGGACGAGCTCAATCAAGTCCAGTTGGTCATCACTCCGGTCATTTCATTGTGGAACCCCTACAACACCCGCATGGAGATCGACGGGGCCGTCGCCTATCCTTGGATGGATCTACCATTCCTGCTGTTTTGGGAGTTCAAAGACAAAGCCACCGGGAAGATTGTTCCCGCGACCACCGGTATGGCCGATACCATGGGCAAACAGTTTGAGCAATACGGGCAAAGCCGGCAGGTTGACCCATACTTCCTCTGTGAAATGACCGCCAACGGCGATGGCGACACCACCAAGCCAATTCTCTTTGAGCCGGGTGAAGTCCGCGTCTTCACCCCGGCCTCACCGGTTGCGATCGACTTCAAACGCACCGGCTCCAATGCGGAGCGCACGATGCGGATGCGCCCGGTGGATGACATTTCCATGTTTAATAAAAAAGGTGGCTTCCGGGTTTCCATGCAAAATGGGGTGGCGGGACACGGTTTTAAATATGACGTCAAAACCACCGAAACCGTCCGCATCAAGCTTAGCGACATTTCATTGGGGAAATATCATTACTTCGTTTCCTTGGAAGATGCCGAACGCATCAAGAATCCAGCGGATAGCACCCGTGGACAAGCCGTCACCGAAGTGCAGATCCTGAACCTAACTTCCACGGTGACCGAGATTGTATCCCCCTTCCGGACTCATGCCGAACTTCAGAATGACACGGTTCCCTTTGGGGTGATTGAAACCTACCACCGGACGGCCAAGCAAGGCGTCGGGGGACAAGCCGTTTCGGACCTGATTTACACCACCAACCCGCGCCACGCATCGATCAACCACCAGCTCGCCGCCGGTAGCTTCACGGTTGCTCCCCACTTTCAATCGACCCTGCGCTCGGTTTCATCTTTCGACGATGCGATCCAGACGACCATCGACGGCAGGCGGTCCTTCTGGGGCCCGGATCACAGTGCCTCGGGCAAGGAACAGCTCCCGTTCTTTGAAATCCCGCGTGAGCCGCTGCTCTCGCTTGCCGCCTTCCAACACGCCGATCTGGCAGCCTCCACCTTCTCCCCGGCGAACCAGTTCGCCAACAGTTGGGCCTCTCCTTATCTCGCCCCTGACAAAACAGGCAAACTCATCGACAACAGCGGCGCGCCCAAGAAGGGCCCCACGAACCTCCCGATCTATGATACGCCCTATCTGACCAACGAAGCGCTATGGGACGGCTTCTTCTTCAGTGGTGCCGCCCCCCTCTTGCAACCCGCCGCCAGAAGCAAACCGGCGACGGCATGGAAGACGCCGATTGCCAAGGTCGTGCGGTCGCTCGATCAAGTCCTGGAAGACTTTGTGGCGGATCCTTTGGGCAAGCCGCTCGGCAACAGCCGCATGGGCCTGATCAAGGGCGGCCTCGCTGATGACGACCTGGTCAAACAACTACTTGATCCCGCCGGTTGCACCCGCATCGCGGCACATCTAACGGTGGACGGAGCCTTCAACGTCAACTCCACCGACGTCGATGCATGGACTGCCATGCTCTCTGGTTTGCGCGGCGAGTCGTTCCAAGTCGATGACGGCACACCGCCGTCCTCCAGCCTCACCGCTTTCCCGCGGTTCCGGCATCCCACCGGTGTCACGGACGACAATTGGAATGGCTTCCGTGCGCTCAATGATGCCCAGATCCGGACTCTCGCCGACAACCTCGTCAAGGAAGTCAAAGCACGCGGCCCTTTTCTATCACTCGCGGAGTTCGTCAACCGCCGCGTGGAAAAAAGCGACCTCGGCAAAAGCGGTGCCATCCAGGCCGCGATCGATAATGGCAAGCTCAACGATCAGGCCAAACAAGCCACCTTTTCCACCGACAAATATCCGAGCGATGCCAAAAGCAACATCATCGCCGACACCGGTGTCGGCATCCCCGGATATCTGACTCAAGCCGACGTTCTCCAGTCGCTGGCCCCCGTCATCACTTGCCGCTCGGACACCTTCACCATCCGCGGCTACGGCGAAGCGAAGGACGCTACCGGCAAAGTGACCGCCCGCAGTTGGTGCGAAGCCGTCGTCCAACGCACCCCGCAATTCGTGGAAACCTCCAACGCCCCGGATGCCGCCATCGCCTCGATCACTCCGACCAACAAAACCTTCGGCCGCCGGTTTGAAATCGTCTCGTTCCGGCGGGTCCCTAGTGCCGAAATTCAATAACCCGACAACCATCCAAACCCATGCCTGCCATCCACCGCGCTCCTTTCAAAGTCGTCGTCCTCGCGCTCCTCGCTTTTCACAGCTCGCTGTCAGCAATTCCCGTCCGCTTCCTGGCGTGGGATGACGCCGTCGCCGCCCGCAAGATCGGCTTTCAGAATGGCAAGGGAATCAGCGAGCTTCAGTACCTCCACCCGCAAAAGCGGACGGACCCCATGGACGGCACTGCCGGTGAAATACCGCTGCAACTCGTCGCCCTCGACCGCACCAGCCCGGATGGCAAGCCTGTCACCGTGGAGATCAAAGTGGCGTCTGGAATTCAATCGCCGTTGGTCCTGATCCTTCCCGATCCGAAACATCCGAGCGGGTTGCGCGTTTTTGTCATTGAGGATAATTCCGCAAACTTCGCCTGGGGCACCAGCCGCTTCATCAATGCCACCGGCAAGGAGCTTCTCGTGCGCCAGGAGAAAACCGTCAAGCCGCTGCCAGCCGCATGGACCCCGGTCGATATCGATCCCGGCGGCAAGGCCCGCAACACGGGCGTGCAGTTGGTCGCCCGTGACGACCTCAAGGCGATTCTTTACTCCGCCGTCTGGGAACATGATCCCAACGTCCGCAAGCTCGTCTTTATCCTGCCCGGCACCGACGTCCGCACCGGCACCGTCGAATTCAAGATCATTCCAGAGGACCGCCGGACTTTCGCCACTAAAAGCGAGTGACCGGAGTCAATGTTAGATATACCTTCCGGATATTTTCCGGCGGGTTCATTCAGTTGGTCGCGCGACGATCTTCCGGAATGATCTTCAGGTCGTAAGCCTTCATTTTCACGTCGGCTCCGAGGGTGATGATGACCAGCTTGCGGACGTTGGGATCATGTTCCCAGACGGCGGAGTAAAGAATCGCCTTGGGCTCCTCCTCCTTGAAAAGTTGCACCCCCATATTGCGGGCAGCACCGCCTGGAACGATGTTGACGGGAGTGAACGATTCGGGAAGCGCTCTAACTTCTTTCTCGTAGCGGACCATCAGGGGCTTGTCCGTCGTGTTGAGGAAACGAATGCTACCCCAAGGGAAAGCACTGCTACTGTCTTCGATGGCGATGCCGATCAAGGCGGCCGCGTCTTTCGGATCCGGCATAATCAACACCAGTGGAGACTTGATGTCGGGTGAAATCGTGATCGCCACCGTGATGGGTTTGAATTCAGGGTTCTGGACGTCGAGGTCCACCAGTTGAAGTTGAAGCGACTTTTTCCCAATATCGTATTTGTATGGGTTCGAGCGCTTCATGGGAGTGAGTCCCTTGAGTTTGGTGACTCCCTTGGCGTCCTTGAAGCCGAGCTTGCGTGCGGCGACCGCTTCATTCAGCGGGAGGAACTTGACCGAAGCGGCGTTGAGAGGGATGCAGAGTCCGAGGACGACCAGAGCGAGGGTAGCAAATGAGAGTTTGGATAAGTGTGACATGGCGCTTTTTTTGAAGGCTTCATCCAACCTTGGGATACGGCAATTTGGAATCAATTTTAACGTGGGCGGATTCAACGTTCTTCACGATAGGACCGCAACTTCAGAACATCGAGAGTAAAGTTCCAGAGAAAGTCGTGTAGTGTGTCCGTGGTGTTGGGCGTGGGCTTGCCCGCAAATAGAGAAACCCTAGCAACTGGAATGCCGGAAAACGGCGCAAGTGACGATTTCCAATTCATCGACAACCTCAAGCAAAGCAAATGCGTTTACATCCTCACCATGTGGAAAGAAAACCTGGCCCATGCTGACAAAAATGTCCGCACCCCTTAGGCGGCGACAGGGGCACTCCAAACGCTCAGCCCCAGCGCTGGGCCCAAACGGCGGGGAGGCGCACCGGTTTGCCCTCGGGCATCTGGACGAGGGCGAGCGCTTGACGGGCGGTGACGAGAAGCACGCCGTCGGACTCGCGGAGCATCTCGAAGGCGCACCAGAAGCGGGCGCGGGAAATTTCCGCGAGCCGGCCGCGGATGGTCAGCCAGTCGCCGAGCTTGGCGGGGCGTTTGTAGTCGATCTCGGTGCGGGTGACGACGGGGTAGAGGTGGGTTTCCGACATGGTGCGGAGGTCCATGCCGAGCTTCGCGGCGAGACGGGTGCGGCAGGTTTCGATCATCCGCAGGTAGGCAAGGTTGTGAACCACGCCGCCGCAGTCGGTGTCGAAAAACATCACTTCTTCGCGGGTTTCGTGGGTCGGGAAGGGCTCGGACATGCGGCGATTTAGGCGCAACCGGTCCGGATCTGCAATGTTGGCTTGTGGGGCGGCGTAGGGATCGCTTAATTTCAAGCGAATGATTTCGGGAAAATTCCATCTGCCGCTTGTCGCGGGGCTTCTGTTGGGTGCTGTGACTTCCCTGTTTGCGGGGAGTTTCGCGGTGCCGGCGGAAGGGCCGGTCGCGTTCCGCCGCGACAAGGTGCCGCTGGATGCGGAGACGATGGCGGCACTTTCCCGGCAACTGGTCATACTCGCCCAAGGACTGGATGCGGAAACCGCCGTGAACCGCCGGGCTGCGGCTCAGATGCTGGCGCTCGCGACCGCCATCGATCCGGGAAATGCCAAGGCGCGGGAACTTCTATCCGATTTTCGGAATGAAAGCCATGAGCCCAGCACGGATTCCGAAGCACTGGAAAAAAGCCGGACGCGGATCTGGCAGTATCTCGCCTGGCTGGATACTCCGGAAGCCGGGCCGCAAGGCCAGGCGCTCGCCGCGTGCTTGGCAGATGTGATCGCCATTTCCGACCCACAAAATCCGCAGGCACAAGCAATGCGCGGCACCGGCGAACGCGGGGCATGGAAAGGCTGGATTCCGGGGCTGGCCGCTTACGAAACCAAGGTGCCAGTGGAAACTCAGAAGCCGCCGACCAAGGAAAACGCGGTGGCGGACACCGGCATTTTGCTGGCGAAGGCACGGGTCTTTACGCCGTTGTGGAAGCGATCCACCAAGACGGATCCCTTGAAATGGATGCTCGTTTCCGCGCCGATCGAGATGGTCGCCACGAGGGTTCCGGGCGTTAGAGTTGAATCGAAAAGTGATTCAAAACCCTTCGAACTGGTGTTCGGCTCGCAACCGAACGGCAACACGCTGTCTCCGCTGATTTCTCCGCTCCTCAAACTCCTCGAAAAGCAGCACGGCCGCCTTCCTGCTGGCGGGCAGGTGACCATTTCCAGCCCAGCGCTCGACGAGTCGCTGCTGTCCCAGAAGCGCCAGTCGATCAGCGCCGCCGCCGCTGTATTAGCGAGCGCGGCGATTTCTGGACGCGAGCCGGAGGCGACGATCATCGGCCTAGTCGATGAAACCGGCGGTTTCAAGCTGCCCACCGGATTCTGGAACCAACTCCAGTCGCTGGGCCCCGGCAACGGCGGACGCTTGGTCCTGCCTGCGGCTGCGGCCGAGTATTTGTCGGCGATGCTGGCGCTCGAGCGACCGCAGATTTTCTTCGACTACGAGGTCGTCCTGGCCGCGAACTTCAAGGAACTGCTCGACCTCACGGCGCAAACTCCCGAGGGAACATTCGCCAAAGTTTCGACGCAATTCCGGGAAATCCGCGAGAAAATCGGAACCCAGCCACTCGGCCAATACGTCGCGAACCCATTCATCCGCCGACGTCTGGCGGAGGTTGCCTTGGAGGCTCCTTACCATTATTCCGCCAAGATGCTCGCCATCCAAGGCGCGGGCAATCGGCCGGCCTTTGTCCCGCAGGTAGTCCTAACCGCCGAATTGCGCCGTGCGATCGAGCCGATGGATTGGCTGGTCAAACGGGAGTCATACGGCTCGGCGTTGGAGGATATCGAGCATTTCGGCACGACCTACGAGACCTGTCATAGCCAGGTCGAGCAACTTTACCGCTATGCGGAAAAGAATGACCGCGGGTGGCTGGAGCGAGTCCAGGCCATGGTGACGACGATCCGTGCGCTGGACCGCGCGGCCAGAAGCCGCGGTGCATCTTATGAAGTGTCGGCAGCCGTGCAGCAGGCGTATGCGGCATTCCTGCGCGCCTATGCCAGCGTGGCCGAGGAACTTGCCAACGCGTCCGGCGAGGCGGATGCTGCACCAGAACGTTAGACCGCCACCGAGCGAGGCCGAGTGGATGTGAAAACGACAGGAAAATTTTAAACCCACTCACTCATGCGAATTCCCACCTGCGTCTTCCTCCTCGTCATCGGCCCGCTGTGCGCCGCCATCGAACCGTTGCCAACGGGCGGGATCGATCTTGCAAAACTCCCGCAGCCCAAGGAAGCCTACGCCGGCCGTGAAGTGGACGCGCCGTGGCGCAAGGCGGCGCTGGACCGGATCGAGAAATTTCGCAAGGCGGACATGGCCGTGCAACTCACCGGCGCGGATGGCAAACCGCTGCCTAACACCACCGTCGTCGTCGAGTTAGAGCGCCACCAGTTTGGCTTCGGCTCCTGCGTCACCCGGGGGATGCTGACCAAGGAGGGGCCGGATGGCGACCGCTACCGCGACATCGCCCAGCGGACCTTCAGCCGGGTGGTTTTTGAAAATGATCTCAAGCCCGACAGTTTTCCCCACGATGACAAAGGCCGTGCGGAACTCGAGCAAAGCCTGGCTTGGCTCAAGGCCAACGACATTTCCATCCGCGGCCACTATCTGATGCAAGAAGCCGTCGATGGCTGGTCGCGTGACCGCTTAGGCGATCCGGCGAAATTGAAAGCAGAGCTGCTAGCCAGCGTCCGCGAGCGGATCACCACCCTCGGTGAGCGGGTTGTCGAGTGGGATGTGATCAATCACCCGATCGCCTGGCAAGGTGCTGAGATGTTTGGCCAAAAAGGTCCGCCGCTCGACACACTGAGCATGGACGTTTTCCGCGAGGCCCGGACTCTAACGAAGCTGCCGCTATGCATCAACGAGGACCAACTTTTCCGCCCCGGCCCGCAACAAGACAAGACCTTCGCGCTGCTAGAAAAGCTCAAGCGCGACGGCGTGCGAGTGGACGGCCTCGGCAACCAAGCGCATTTTAACTGCAGTTTCCTGCCCTCACCGGAAGACCTGCTGCGCGTCACCGACCGCTTCACCGCCGTGGTGCCCAAGCAAGTCGTCACCGAGTTCGACATCGTCGCCAATGGCGATGACTCACTCGCCGCCGACTATTTGCGCGATAGCCTGATCGCCTGCTTCAGCCATCCGGCCTACGACGGGTTTCTGTTATGGGGCTACTGGGAAGGTTCCCACTGGCTGCCCGAAGCGGCGCTTTGGAAAAAGAATTGGACTCCCAAAGCCAACGCCCTCGTCTGGGAAGATTGGATCGGCCAGCGCTGGCACACCCGCCAGACCGTGACCAGCGACGCGGAAGGGATGGTCAAATGGCGCGGTTTCAAAGGGACCTATCACATCGGCATTGGCGATGCCAAAACACTTCCGTTTCATCCCGGCTCCGCAGATTCGTTGGTGTCGGTCAAGGTGCCGTGACAGGTGCCCAGCGACAGGCTTGCTATTTGAGCTCCTTGAGCCGGGCGGTGAGATAATCGCTGCATTTGGTCTGCGTGCCGTCCTTGAAGCGGATTAGGTAGGGCTTGCCGGTGGTCGATGAAAGCGTGGCGGCCTTGGCGATGAAATCGGCCGCAGTCTGGATGTCCTTGTCGTTGGCCTGCCACTTCCCGCGGAGGAACTTGGCGGCGGATTTCGCGTCGTAGTCGCTGCCGTTGCGGATGAACGTAGCGTCCTTGAGGTTTTCGAGATGGCTGATCAGCGATTCGATTTTCGCCTTCTCGGCGGCAGCCGGTTCGGCGTGCGAGGGTAGGATCGCCGCCAGTGAAATCAAGCATGCGAAGACGGTGCGGAGGAAGGTGCGGAAAGTCATTGTTTGAAAAGGAGTTGGAATGCATACCAACAAGCCAGTTCCTCTTCTCGTGTCAAATCCTCGTTCCCGCCTCATCGAAACCGCCGTCCGCCCGTTTGGTGACGATGCGGAGATGAAACACGCCGCCGCAGAGATGCTCGAAGTGCTGGTGGATCCCGAAACCAAAGGCGCCGAAGAAGCCATTGCCCGCTGGGAAACAAGTGGATGCCAGGAAAAACAAAACCTTCTGGTGGCGACTGCTTTTTTCACTCTTCCTGATCATTTCCGCAGGCATCTGGGCGGATGGACTGCATGCGGTCTTCTATCACAACAAGCTCTTTGGCGATCCCTTGATCGACAGCTTCTACGGTTACCCCGCGCGTGATGATGAGGGAGCACCGGATTTCCCGAACCTGAGCGCCGGGCAGAAGCTGCTGTTGTTCGGTGATATTTCGAAGTCCTCGAAATCGGACAAGATGAAGGGACTCTGGGACAGTGATCCCGGAAACCCAGCTTATTTCGCGGCCTACACGAACGCTTTTCTGGCGGATCACAAAAAGCTGCCGCCGGACTTTCTGGCAACCGCCCGCCGGATTGATCCGCGGAATTCGTGGTTCACTCATATCGCCGCCGGCGTTGCTGCCAAAGACGCGGTCAAAATGCGGAAACAGAGCAAGGCGGAACGCCTTGCGAACAAGACACCGGAATGGGATGTGCTCGATGAACCCCGATCTAACGAGGCGCTCTCGC
>JANMJJ010000003.1:0-51066 GCA_031371325.1 Akkermansiaceae bacterium
GATTTCGTCACCTCCACCACCCACAAGTCCCTGCGCGGCCCGCGCGGCGGGATCATTCTCTGCAAGGAAGAGTTCGCAAAAAAAATCGACTCGCAGGTGTTCCCCGGCATCCAGGGCGGACCGCTGATGCATGAGATCGCCGCCAAGGCGGAGTGCTACGGCGAGGCGCTCAAGCCGGAGTTCAAGGAATACTCGGCGCAGGTCATCAAGAACGCCCAGGCCATCGCCGCGCGTCTAACGCATCATGGTTTCCGCATCTGCTCCGGCGGCACCGACAACCACGTCATGCTCGTCGATCTCCGCGACAAGAACCTCAACGGCACCGACGCCTCCCACGCCCTCGACGAAGCCGGCATCACGGTGAACAAAAACGGCATCCCCTTCGACACCGGCAGCCCGATGAAACCCAGCGGCATCCGCATCGGCACGCCCGCCGTGACCACCCGCGGCATGAAGGAAACCGATGTCGAGCAAGTCGCCGACTTCATCGCCGAAGCCTTGTCCGATCACACCAACACGAAAAAACTCCACGCGATTCGCGACAAGGTCTTCGCCTTCAACCGGGCATTCCCGCTCCCTTGGTGAGCATGAACTCCGGCAATTCTGTCACCGGCACCGAAACATCCGCCATCGGCTTGCTTTCGGTTAGCCCGATCTTGGAAAACCGGTATTTCCAGGCTTTGGCCGGTGGCAGCATGCCGAGGGACGAATTCCTCCGCTCGCAGGTGCAGTTCTTTTACGCGGTTGGCTTTTTCTCACGAAATCTAGCAACCCTGATCGCCCGGCTCCCGACTTCGGCCGCGCGGGCGGTTCTGGTTCACAATCTATCGGAAGAACACGGGCTGGACGAAGAGCATCCGGCGGAGGGATTTCGTCCGCAGTTCGCGCATGACCGGACGTTCGCCCATTTCCTGCGCACTCTGGGAGTCGGCGCGGAGGAGCTGGCGGCGAGCGCACCGGAGGCACCGGTCCAGGCGTTCAATCTCGCGCTGTGGGGCGCGTGCGGTTCCGAATCTCCAGGCTTCGCACTGGCCGCGCTGGGAATCATCGAATATGCCTTCGCGGACATCAGCGCATTGATCGGGCGCAAGGTGGTCGAGCTCGGTTGGGTGAAAGCCGGGGAACTAACACACTACAGCCTCCACGCGGAAATCGACAAGCGCCACGCGGCCGAGCTGTTCGAAGCGGCGGAATGCGCGGGGAAATCCGGCGGGTCCGCCACCTCGATCCTTGGCGGTTTGGAATTCGGCAGATATATCTTCGACCGGCTATACAAGGATTTCAGCCGGCAAAGGAAATGAACACCATCGACAAGCCGCGATTGGAAGCCGCTGCGGCGCGGACCTTGCATCAGCTCTCGCACGGGAAATCGCTCGCGCGCTTCGCGGCATTTCTCCTGCTGTATGGGACCGGCGCGGTGGCTGCGGTGATGCTGGCGGAAAGGTTTTCTTGGTTTGTTGCCATTCCTTGTTGGATTCTAGCAGGGGCGTCGCTTCATGGGATCAGCCTGTTCACGCATGAGGCGGTGCATGGCACGCTTTCGCGGAACAAGTGGATCAATGGCACTCTCGGGGCGCTCTGCGCGTGGCCGGTCTGGCAGAATTACTCCGCCTATCGGGTGCTGCACCTGGAACACCATGCGGATCTCGGCGGCGAGCACGATCCCGACCATTACTCGAACTACACCCGCTGGACGTGGGGCGTTTTCATTCTCAACTGGATGCGCCTGCTCATCGGTTATCCTGTCTATATCACGGCCATTCCCATCCTGGGCTGGAAACACGGGTCGTGGAAGGAACGGGCTGGCATCGCCGTGGAAATCGCCTGCTGCGCATCCTTGGCATGGCTCGCCTGGCGGATATTTCCTGCAAACTGGCTGCTCCACGCCTGGCTGGGGCCCATGCTCTTCATCAACACCATGGTCAACATCCGCGGCATGAGCCAGCATACGCTGCTAGAACATTCCGATGACGAAATCCTCGGCACCCGCAGCATCCTGACCGGGCCGATCGTTAGATTTTTCATGTGCAATGAGAATTACCATCTGGAGCACCATCTCTATCCGGGTATCCCCTGGTATCGGTTGTCTTCCGCGCACCAATTGTTGGAGCCGGAGTTGCGCCGCCGCGGCGCGCCGTTCATCCATTCCTACACGTCGTTCGTGCGGCAATTCATCCGACATAGCCTCATGCGTGGACCGTGGAGCCGCACGCCATGACTCCGGCGGCCGATCCATGGGCCATTGCGGCAGCGGAACTGCCACTGGCCTTTTCCCAAGTCCGTGAGGATCCGCGGCTGGACTTGGAAATCGCCCGGCGGCTTCCAGCAGCTGCGAGGGTGGTGATGATCGCCTCCGGCGGCGAGACCGCGGTTTGTCTGGCAAGGCTTCCGCTGGCGCAGCTCGTTGTCGTTGACGTGAATCCGGCCCAACTCGCGCTCACCCGTTGCCGCATGCATTTGGCGCGGACGTCCACCTGCGCTGACAGCATGGCGCTGCTAGGTCATCTTCCGATGGCATCCGAAGAACGTCAGAACCGGTGGCCTGGAATTTTCGGAACACTCGGTCTAGCAACTGACGCGCTTGGGCCGTTGTCGCTCGTTGCCGAACTCGGGCCGGATCATTGTGGTCGCTATGAGGCGGCTTTCGCGGCGCTGCGCCGGCTGCTCCAACCCGGATCGGCCGAAATCGCGGATTTCCTCGCCACCGCCGACGAACAATCTGCCAGCAGGATGATCGCCTCGGACACGGACACCGGCAAAGCGCTGGACTCCGCATTTGCCTCCGCATTGCGGCTGGAAAACCTCGTCGCATTGTTCGGCGAGGCGGCCACTCGGAATCCGCGACAACCCTTCCACCGGCATTTCCTCCAACAGCTTCGCGACACCACCGCGCGGCTTCCCCCCGCCCGAAATCCATGGATCTGGCAGATTCTTGCGGGGAAATTTCCACCGGATGCCCCCTTCGACTGGTTGTTGGATCGCCCGCCACTGCTGGCACATCCCGAGTATCGATGCGGTCCCATGCGCGAAACGCTGGAGGATTCCGAACCGGGTTCCATCGACTTCGTCCACTTGTCCAACATCCTCGACTGGCTTTCCCCCGACGATGCGACCGCCACCCTGGCCGCCGCCCGCCGCGCGCTGAAGCCGGGAGGATTCATCCTGATCCGCCAGTTGAACTCCAGCTTGGAAATCCCTTCGCTCTTTCCCGCGCTCCGCTGGCATGAGGAAGAAGGCAACCGCCTCCAACGCATGGACCGCAGTTTTTTCTATCCGACCATCCTCCTCGCGTCCCGGTCATGAAAATCCATTGTCTATCAGGACCGCCGGAACGGGAGCTCGCGCTTGCACTGGCCGAATTTGAAAAGGAGTTCTCCTACCCGTTGGGACCGGGCCGGTCGTTTTCGATTTCCCATGGCGCGGACTATTCGCTTTTTTTCCGCTGCATGGGCGAGGCGCGGATCTATCTCGCGGAGATCTCGGGAAACATTGTCGGTGCCCTCGCGGTCGTGCGGCGCACCGCCGTTCTGGCGGATGGCTCGACGATTCCCGCCGTCTACCTCTGTGATGCGAAGGTCGCTGCCGCCCATCGGGGGCGCACCGTGCTGGGCCGTCTGGCCCTAACGGCTCGCGATGAAACGATGGCGGCAGGATACAAAGCCGCCTACTCGGTGGTGATGTCCGGATCCATTCCGATGGATGTCCACACCGGCAGACTTGGCATTCCCCGTTTCGAAGTCATCGCCCACCTGGCGGTCCTGCGTTTTGATACGCAGGTGAAATTCAACCCGCTTGTGAATCCATCCTCGGGTCAGCGCGCGGATTGCCACCGGCTTCAAGCTGGAAATGCCGCTCCCGGCTCGCAGATCCAACCGTGTACCTTGGAAGTCGATGGCGCTCGGGGGACACTTGTCGATACCCGGTTGGGAAAACGACTCTGGCAGTCCGACGGTCATGAGATCGTCTCCGCGCACCTCACCGGTTTGTTTTTTGAATCGCCGCGGGCATTATCCGATCTGATCGTCGCCGCCGTCGGACTCACCGCCAGAATGGGATTTCCGGGGCTCTTCATGTCGCTCCCCGCGGACAATCCTACTCTTGGCGCGATCATCGAATCCGCGGTCGTGACGCCAACCGTTGCCCAAGCCACCGTGTTCGGAACCGGCCTGCCTGAAGGACAATGGATGGTGGACACTTCGGAAATATGACGAAAATCCCATTCCGTGCATGAGCAGGATGAGCCAAATTTTCCCACCATCGCCTGATTACGCTTTTCCTGCGTAGGTGGTGGAGTGAAAGTCTCCGCGAATCCATGGCCAATCCCTTCCGCGAAGACCTCGTTTCCCGCTCGCGTGCCGAGCCTTGCAGCATCGTCATCTTCGGTGCCACCGGCGATCTAACGCACCGCAAGCTCATCCCCGCGCTGTACAATCTAGCAGTCGATGGCGAGCTGCCGACCGGCGTGAAAATCATCGGTTTCGCGCGGCGGGAGAAGACCGACGCCGAGTTCCGCGCCGGACTCGACGAACTCAACCGCAAGGTCTCACGCACCGGCCATGACGACCAGATCTGGGGCAATTTCATCCAGACCGTTAGTTATCACACCTCCGAGTTCACCGCTGCCGAGGGCTACCGGACTTTGGCTGAAAGACTCGATGCCATCGACGCCGAGCGCGGCGGCAAGGGCAACCGCTTGTTCTACATCGCCTCCGCCCCGGAGTTCTTCGATGAGATCCTCATCGCCCTGAAAAACGCCGGCCTCAACGAAGCGAAACCCGGCTGCTGGTCCCGCGTCATCGTGGAAAAACCCTTCGGCACCGATCTCGCCACCGCTAGGCACCTCAACCAGGTCGTCAACGAAACCTTCCACGAGAGCGACACCTATCGGATCGACCATTACCTCGGCAAGGAAACCGCGCAGAACCTGATGGTCCTGCGCTTCGCCAACTCGATCTTCGAGCCGCTCTGGAACAGCAAATACATCAGCCACATCCAGATCACCTGCTCTGAAAACCTCGGCATGGAAGGCGGCCGCGGCGGCTACTATGAAGGTGCCGGCGCGCTGCGCGACATGGTGCAAAACCATTTGCTCCAGCTCCTCAGCCTCGTCGCCATGGAGCCGCCGACCGATCTAACTGCCGACGGCGTGCGCGATGAAAAAGTAAAAGTCATCCGCTCGCTCCGCCAATGGGACACTCCGGAAAAGGTCGCCAAGAACGTCGTCCGTGCGCAATACACCGCCGGCCATGTCGATGGCATTCCGGTCCCCGGCTACCGCGAGGAAGACCGCGTCAGCCCGACGTCTGACACCGAGGCCTACGTCGCCGTTAGACTGCTCATCGACACCTGGCGCTGGAGCGGCGTGCCGTTTTACATCCGCATGGGCAAACGCCTGCCGAAGAAGTCCACCGAGATTTCGATCCATTTCAAGGACGCGCCGTGCGTGCTGTTCAACGCCCTGTCAGGCGGCGTGCCCGGCGGCAACGTGCTCGTCATCCGCATCCAACCGGACGAAGGAATTTCGCTGCGCATGGTTTCTAAAATCCCCGGCACCAGCCTGCGCCTGGAGCCTGTGAAAATGGATTTCCACTACGCCACGAGTTTCGGCAAGGGCAGCCCGGAGGCCTACGAGCGACTTCTGCTAGACGCCATCGCCGGCGATGCCACCCTCTTCGCCCGCCGCGACGAAGTGGAGGAAGCCTGGAAGTTCATTGACCACATCGAACACGCCTGGCACGAGTCCGCCAACCCGCCACCGATGGCCGAATTCGTCGCCGGCTCCTGGGGCCCCAAGGAGGCTGACGACCTTCTCCACCAGGACGGCAACCAGTGGCGCAGGCTGTGATTCCGGTCGGCTCACATCGAACATTGAAGGGAACAGAATGAATGAAAGCCGGGATAAATCCCGGGGTCCGTTGGATTTACGGCAGCTTCCAGGCCGCACGGTATTTCCCGTATTCGGCTTTTGGCAGGAGTACGTATAACGGGTGGCGCGACGGGTCGATCTGGGAGATGAGCCACTGGAGTTTCGGCTTCTCCATGGTGGTGCAGCCGGCGGTGGCAGCGGCTCCCTCGCGCCGCCAGATGTGGAAGAAGATCGAGGAGCCGGCGTTGGGCGTGACGTTAGGCGGAGCGTTGTGGGCGATGAACAGCTTGAGCGAATGGGCGGCATCGTCCTGCCTCATCTGCTGCTTCTTCTCCCACGCCGTGGCGGGGTCATGGTCGAGGAGCACGTTTCTGTTGTACTGCGGCGAGGCGGGATCTTCCACCCACAAGTCGCGGGCGGTGACCTGGTGATAGGGAAGGGAGGGATGCTTGGAAATGGATGCATCATAACCCCACGCCCCGCCGATGGCGAAGACTCCGGCGGGAGAACGATTGTCGCTCTCTTTCTTGGTGACCGCTCCGGCAGGTACCGGGTGAAGTCCCCTGCCCCAGACGAGTCCGCTTTTGCCGAGGCGGGCTCGCCATGGTTCGCTGACGGCTTTCCAGGCAGAGCCTTTTTTCTCGTAGAAGCAGAGGGTGACCGTGGAGTGGTCCCAGCCGTCGGAGATGCCCACGAGACATTGCGTCGAGTTCGCGGGTAGTTCGAACGCGGCCGCAGGGAGGATCGCGAGGAGGGCCAGGATGAGAAGTTTAAGATTCATGGTGGCGTTGAAAGATGAAGAGGGAGCCGGAGACCCCAGCCACTTTGGCCTACACTCCCAAGGCCTTCAAGCCGCCGATCCAAGAGGCCAGCAAGACTTCCTCTTCCTTCCCAACCCAGCCGTGTTGCATCAGGCATTGGTAGCATTGTTCGAGCAGTTGGAAAATGTCGGAAGATGGGTCGAAATCCAAACTCATCAACGCGGTCCGGATCGCGTTGTTGTTCATATAACCGGACACTTCATCGCAAAAGTCCAGATGAAGGCTGTGTTCATTGCGTTCCTGCCAGACGGTGCAGCCGTGAAACAACACCGGATACCCGAGATGGTGCAGGATCCGCTGGGCGACGAAGCTCCGCCAGATATCGGTCATGCGGAAACTGCAATGGGCGGGAAGGTATAACAGCGGGAATATCTTCTTGAAGAAGGTGGTGTTCTGACTGTTGAAGGGACACCAGGCACCGCTGCGGAGGGCGACCGGTTCTACGTCCGGATCAAACTCGAAGGGCAGCGGAAAGAGCATCCGATAGACGGCATCTACATCGGGATTGGCGTCAGCTAGACCTTGCTGCAACGGGCATTCCAGCTCCTGCATGGACGCGGGAAGCGGAGGCTTTTGGCGGGCATGATCAAGCGGCAAGCCCCGCGGATAGATGAATGTTTCGGAGAAGTAGGCATAGACATTGACCCAGCCGCCATGGTCCACCGGCCGGCAGGCGAGGTGCGGAACCCGTGGCAACCAGAACGTCTCGCGGGGGAAATTGTCATCATCGGTTTCCACGATGACTTGTGCACCGCGGGCGATCGCTTCGAGATAAGCGATGTTTTTGCGCGCATACGAGCGGGTGGGGCAAAGCCGACCCAACTCATGGGAGCCGGCCAGTTGGTCGGCGACGGACAGATAATGACATCCTTCCAGCTCGAAATGTGCGGGGCTTTTGGTATCACCGGCGACGATGAAATCCCAATCATGGGCAATTGCACCTGTCGCAAGCGATTTGAGGACCGGATTGGGTGCGGAAATACTGGTAACAACAAGAGCGGTTTTCAGAGACATGGTGGATGGATGGATTGAATGAATCAGAGACTGGTTGCCCGACCGGTGAGACGGAGGAGGACATAGTGACCGAGGACCGCGAAAGAGTTCCGGATCGCATTGCGCGAGACCCGGGGAGACGGAGCCCGGTAATGGATGGGAACTTCGATCGCTTTTTCATGGCGCAGCAGGTAACGGACTTCCGTCTGATAGAAGTGAGCCTTGGACAGCAGCGGCCGCGCCATCAAGCGGACCAGGATCTCCCGGCGGAAGGCTTGGTAGCCCGAGGTCATGTCCACGAAGCGGACTCCCAGCAAGACGCGGGCAAGCAGCGATCCGCCCTTGGACAAGACCCGTCGTTGCCAGGCGGAATCGACCATGGAACCGCCGTTGATATAGCGGCTGCCGAAGGCACAGTCGTTGCCTTCATGCAAGGCGCGCAAGAATCCCGGCAGTGCCCGCGGGTCATGTGAAAGTCCGCCGTCCATTTCGATGATGATCTCATAGCCCCGGTCGAGGGCCTCGCGGAATCCCCGCAGATAGGCATCCACCACATTGCGGTTTTCCGGTGCCCAGATGGTATGAAACCGGCTGTCACGCGCTTCGATTTCATGGCATAACTCCAGCGTCCGGTCCTTGGAGACGCCATCCACCACGAAATAAACCGCGCCGCCTTCCAGTTGGTCCATGGCAGCGGTGAGTTGTGCCACCAAGGGCGCGAAATCGGCTTCCTCATTCGCCATGGGAATGATCGCCGCCCAATTGTCAGGATAGGACTTCATGAAGTTTTGTTAGTGCGTTGCCGCTTCCGAGACCGGATGATCGATGGATTCGAGCATCTTCTTCAGCACATCCTCGTTGGGATTGATCGACAAGCCACGCTGGAGGGTGGCGCGGGCTTTGGCGATGTTGCCTTCGTCCTTGTAAAGCTTCGCGAGCAGGACGATGGCATCGGGGTGATGGCTGTTTTTCTCGCTTTGCAGGAATTCCCGGAACAGTTGTGCGGCTTCATCGCGGCGGGCCGGGTTGTTGGCGAGCATTTGGGCCAGCCCCACCATGGCCGGGTCCTTGAGGAATACCGAGACTTTGGGAGTATTCAGAATGAACCGATAGTATCCCTCGGCGGCGGCATAATCCTGATGATAGTCCGCGACTTTTGCCATGGTCAATCTAGCGGTCGCGTTCCAGGGGGCTTCCTGGATCACCTCCTGTGCCAGGACTTCCGCCTGCTCGATATAGCCCCGGGAGTATAGCAACACGGAGGCATAGGCTTTCGGTTGGAATTGGAACGGCCGGGTCTCGGTGGTAAGCAGCATCAATTCCACGGGATTTGCCCAGACGCCGGCCCAATAGCGGAAGTAGGCACCGCAGACGGGAAGCCGATAGACGAGAAGCAAACAAAGCACCGCCAGGGCGGCGACCATGCCTGACTCCGCTTCACGGCGGCGCTTCAGGAATTCCCGGATGAGCATTTCGCAGCCCGCAGCGAAGGCGATCGCGAGGCCGATGGACGGGATGGTCACGTAGGCGTCATTGATCGGCCCGTTGAAGCAGGGCAGGAAATTCCCTGCGGGAAGGCTTGCCACCACGAAGAACAGCAGCCCGTAAGCGATCGCCGGAAAACGTTTCCAAGTGAGCGCGGCCGTGGCAAGCACGCTGGCGAGGAAAACATAACCGAAGGCTAGGGATGCCACGGAAGCCGAGCGCATCCAGGCATAACTCCCTAGCAGCTCGATTTTGCCGAAAGGGAAGATCCACATCAGGAAATGCCGCCACAGGAACCAGGGAGACGAGATGCTGAGCTGGGCACCGGTGGTATCCGGGGCGAATGCCGGGTGGAAGTTATGATCCCCGACAGTCTTCGCGGACAGTTGATGGCGGATGATCAGGAAGATCAGCGCCACCAGCGAGTAAAGCCCGTAGCGGAGGATCGTCTGGCGGTTGAACGACAGCCGACGCTGCTGGAGATCACGCACGAACAGCAAGGCCGGGATGGCGATCATCGATTCATAACAGAGCAACGACAGGGCGAAGAAGAACAGGCAAGCGGCGAGAGATCCAAACGACGGTTTGGTCGCCCAGCGCTCATGGCAATGGAAGACGCAAGCGGCGAACACAATGCCGATGCTGATATTCGCGCAGCTCAACCAGAGGGCGGTGGACACGCAGGTGGGACTCAAGGCCCACAGGCAGGCGGCGAGCAACGCGGGGCGCGCAGATCCCAGGCAAATGAAGACGATCCGATAGACTCCGGCGGTCGCCGCGAGATAGGCGACCAAGCCGATCCAGTGCCATGCCACGAGATTGGATTGGTAGGGTGCGGCGAACAGGAAAAGCGCGTTCTTCACCGGCCGGTAGAAGCCGAAGACGTCGTTTTTGAAGATCTGGGTCCAACTGGCGAAATGGATGGACTTGTCGAGCTGGTGGATGTCATCCGTGAAAAGCGCGGAATGCATTCCGGGCCAGATGCAGAAGACCACGGCCAACAGGATGACGGCCAATCCCGCTAGGTTGACGAGAGTGTTGTTCTTGGAAGTGGATGGAAACATGGGTGTTTTTGTTAGACTTACGGGCGGTTCACGGTGTGCGGTGGGCCGCCAGCGTGGCGTGTACGTCGGGGATGAAGGCGGCGGCGCGGGGGCCGATGGGGACGCGGCCGGCATCGGTGCCGGGCCAGAGGATGGCAGGGGTGAGTCCGCCTTGCCAAGCGGGGGCCGCGTGGATCAAAGGGCTGGGAAGAAACGCAATCAGGATCGGGCGGCAGCGGGCGGACATATTGAAGCGGGAGACCGGGCAGATGCGCTTATTGATCCGAAGGCAGGAAGACGGGTTCCGCCCGCGGCGGGAGTACACCCGGACCGTCTTCGGAACTGGTGTCGGGGCGATCCTCGCTAACAGGCATCGGGCGGAATGAATCGGAAAAGGTGTCCACGCGGAAATTGAGGTTCATCATGTCGCGGTTGGTTTCCGCGACTTGGTTGAGAAGATCCCGGTTTTGATTCTGGAGACTCTCCATTTTCGCGATCAATGTTTCATAGAATTTCTTCTGGGCGGCGTCGGTGGCCGGAGCGGGTTCCGGACTCTTGGGAGCTTGCGCGAGGAGACGGGGCACCGCAGGCTTCGGCTGGGTGGGGGAGGCGGATTGGCGGGCTGGCGGGGTCGGCGGCAACACGGGAAGTCCCGCGTGGACTGCGGCGGCGAACTGCCTAACGGACCACCAGTGGCAGAGGCCCGCAGTGGACATGGCGACCAAGGCGGCCCCGCAGATCATGGGAACGGTGGCAGGTTTCATTTCTTGCGGAGGTTGACAGGCTTGCCCTCGGGTTGCGACTCGATTTTCGGCTCAGGTTTCGGCAGGGAAACGAGGAGCTGTTGGAGATTGTCGATGGCGGCACCGAGCCGCTTGGAGTCCTCGTCCAAGCGGCGGATGGAATTGGAGAGGATGGCTCCGACGGTGGCCGTCTGCGCATAGCCGAGCGTGTTGTCATAGCCGGGTTCCGGGATGGAGAAAACGTTCGCACCGTCTGCGTCGGGCACGAGCAGATGGGGGCGAATGGTCAGGGTGATGGTGGTGCCGGGAGCGAGTTCCACCTCGCGGGTGAAGGGCGATGCGATGTTAGACGCGTCGAGGTGCCAGCCGGCGGGAGGTTGCGCCAGCGGCTTCGCGGGAAACGGCGCGAACAGTTTCACCTGGGCGGGATCAATGGTGCCCTTGCCGGTGTGGAGTTTCTCCACCCTCACGGCGAGTCCATTGGTGGGCGTGGGAGACGCTTCGTCGGGGGCGACGGCAATCGCCTCCCGAGGAGCGGGCTCCGGCGCGAGGTCGGCTCCTTCCGGCGGCTTTCCGGTGACGATGACGGCTGCCGGAGGCTCGACGGGTGGGGTTGGCTCGGGTACTGCGGCCGGGGGTTGGCCGACCGGATCTAACACCACGGTGACTTCGTTGGGCTTGTCCTTGTCACGCTGGTTGAACTCTTGGAGGGCATCGAGAACCGGATCCGGCTTGGCTTCGCCGGCGACGTTTTGCGCGGCGGCGAACAACGAACCGAAGATCGAGAGGGCGGCAGTGGCGAGGTGGGCTTTCATTTTCCGGCAGGTTGGATTTGGATCAGCTCGCGGGTGTCGAGACCGGCGGGGCGGGGCGCGTCAGCGGTGTCCTGCTGATTGGCCGGAAGGGTGGGACTGTCGGCCCGGAGATCGCCGGCCGGGATGGAACGCTCGATGAGATGGTTCCATGAATCGAGCAGCCCGGCACCTTCGGTGCGCAACATCCGGGATTTTTCCTGATAGTCGGCGAGGCGGGTGAGGAGCGCGCGGGCTTCGGCCACTTCTGCGGCGGTCCAGCGGAGGTTCCTGCTCTGATAGAGGACGGGGACGTCCAGATTGATCCTGGCCAGATGACCGCCCGGTGCCTCGGCGGTCAGGATGTGCTGGATGCGGAGGTTGGTTTGCTCGAAGGCAACCGGCGTGGCGGAGGAGTGGCCGGGAATGCCCGCGTCACGCGGGGTCTCGCGGGTGCTTTTTTCACCGGGAAGGCGGTCGTGGCTTGGCATCAGGCCGGACTGCGCGACGGTGACGATCGCTTTGGCTAACACGGGAGCGGCCGGATCAGCCGGGATACCTTCCCGCGGGGACATGATGAAGGGCTTCGTGATATACATCAGGCAGAACACTGCGGCGACTGCGGTGCTGGCGACCAGCAGCCACGGGTAAATGCGTGCCACCCGGCAGGTGGAAGCACGGCGGTTAGATGTCGAATGGGACGCGGCGGCAGAGGCCAGGGCCGAGGCCAGTGACTGGATCGCGCTATCGGTCACCGCGACGACGGCGGGGTCTTGAGCGGGCAGAGGTTTCATGGTTTGGTCAAGGGTTGTTCTGCGGGGTGGGACGCCTCGGGCTCGGGCTTGGGTTCGGCGGCGATGGAATGGCTAACAATGGTTTGATCCGACACGCCTGGAAAAGTGGTGATGGTCATGGACTCGCGGGAAAGCCGCAGGTGGCGGAGCACGCCACCGACGTTGCTCATCGCCTGGAGGCCCGGAATAACTTCGAGCGCGCCGGAACCCTGGCGTTGGCGGCCGATGCCGTCGGAGCGATAGATCTCGAAGGTGGTCCGGGCTTCCTCGTCACCTTCTGCGGTGACCCGGATCCGGACCCCGTCGGTGAACACGCGGAAGGCGATGGGCTTGATCGGGATGGGCGTCATCTGCTGGCCCGTGAGCTTGTATTGGGCCTGCAGCAGGAAATCACCGACATGCTTGAACTCGGTGGCATGAACCACCGGTGCGAGTACGAACAGCATGAACAGTGATAGAAGCCGCATTATTCCCCGACGTCCCAAAGGGAGTCCTTGTTGCTGCCGGAAGGGTCGTAAGGGACGCCTGAGCCAGCATTGATGACGGGGGGAGAAACGTTGACGAGAATACCGAGGCTGGCCCCGGTGAGTGATTTGACCGTCGGCATCACGGTGAGCGTGCCCGCCGCGTTGTTAGCCATGTAGGGAAGCACTAGGGTATCGGTGATCGCTGCGGGCGACATGGTGGGATTGTCCGCAAGGAGCATCCGCTGGCCGGAATAGACCCCGCGGAGAGTCTCGGAAGCGGCCCGCCCCAGCTTCCACTCGTCCATCTTGGAGGAGGTGAAAAGACCGATCTTCACGAGTGCTAGCAACACCATGATGACGATGGTCATTTCCAGGAGCGTGAATGCTCTTTTGGAACGGCGGGTTGAACGCGAGTTATTCATGACGAACGATGGTTTAAGTGAATGATAGGTTGTTGGAAAGCCGGAAATAATGGTGGTTCAGCTTCTGAAGAGTTTCAGCGCTTCCATGAAGTTTTTGCGAAAAACAGGATCTTCAGCAAGACTCTTGAGATAGACCAACACGAAGAACACCGAGATTGAAATGAGTGCCACGGAGAACAGCCACCAGGTGACGGACTTGTTTTTCGGGGCGAGAAACGGGACATACCAGTCGTTCCGGTCCACGATCTGGGTGGTGTACATCTGGCTATTTTGCCGCAACTGGGCGATCAGTTGGTCGGCGGCGCTGCTGCGGCTTGCCACGAACAGGTGCTTGTAGCGCTTTCCCGGAACATCGGGGATCTCCCGCGTTTGGATGCCCGCAGGAAGCGACTCCGGAGGCCGCAGGGTATGGATATGGGTTTCATACACATATTTCTCCCGTAACCAACGGTCGAAGCGGGTAAGTTGCATACGAGGATCTAGGCTGGGGTTAAGAATCAAATTCCGCTCTGCATCATCTTCGGTCCCATCAGGAAGATCGGCAGGAAGGTTCCCACGAAGACTGCGGCGATCAGGCTGACGGCGATGATCAGGACGACGAAGCTGATCGCGGCAGCGAAGGTATTCATGTGATTCTGCAAGTCTTCCTCATACATCTCCGACAACATCTCCAACTGGGAATCCAGCGACGCGGATTTCTCGCCGATCGACAGCATGTGGGTGACTTGTGCATCCACCGAGGTGTATTTGGCGAAGGCGGTCGATAGCGGGACTCCCGAGTGTTCATACTTGTCGGCCGCAGTGCGCAGTTCTTCATAGAATGGCGTGTTGCGGACACTGTTGGCGGAGACGCGGATGGACTTCGCCAAGTTGATGCCATTGGAATGAAGCAGCTTGATGGTGGACAGGAAAGTCACCTGGCGCAGGCTCATGATGAGCAGTCGGAGCAGTCGCCACTTCGACATGAAAAATCCGAGGATCAGGTTGCGGACGTGGCCCGATCTGACAATGGTGGCGGCGATCGCGATGACACCGATGAGGAAGAACGGCCACACGGCCTGCGTGAAATGGCTGATCTTGAAAGATATGGCAGTCATGCCATCCGGCTTCGCGTTGACCCCCATTAACATCGCCTCGACCTGGGGGACGATTTTCACCTGGGAGGTGATGAAGGCGCCGGAGAGGACGCAGATGATGACTCCCGGGGTGATCGTGGCTTTCTTGAGTTGCTTCTGGAAAAACAATTCACTCTTCAAGCGGGCGGCGAGGGACTGGAAGGCGTAATGAAGCTGACCGGCATCCGACCCCGCCTGCACTAGGCCGACGATCGTCTCGCTGAAACGGCCGGTGCGGCGGAAGGCTTCGTGAACATTCATCCCCGCATTGATATCCTCGCGGATGCGAATGAGCGCATCGACCATCACCTTGTTAGGCAGGCCTTGGCTGTAATACTTGAGCGCATCCGCAGTGTTGATTTGGGCGCGCAACATCGAGCCAAGGCCGCGAAACATATCGACCAGCTCCTTCTTGCTGAACTCCTTGACCTTTTTCGGCTTGTTCAGGGCCGCCATGAGTCCCTTGGGAGCGACGGGCCTTCCGCCTTTTGCAAGGGCCGGCGCTGGAGACGAGGGATTGGCGGTGGTGGTGGCGCTAGTCATCGGTGTAGGTCATGTCGATGACCTTGCTAACAGCGGCAAGGTCGGTTTTTCCATCGCGAAGCAGTCTCATGCCGCTGCGGCGGAGACTCGGCAAGACGCCTTCCTCGGCGACTTTCATTTCCAGTTCATAAGGTGTCATCTCGCCCTTCGAAAGCATGTCGGAAATCTTGGGAGTGATGGGAATGATTTCCAGGATGGCGGTGCGTCCATTGTAGCCGGTGTTCCGGCATTCTTGGCAGCCGCCGTTTTTCGCCACGAAGATCGGGGTGTTGGCCCATGAATCGTCGAGGCTGAAGGTTTTGCGGTCGAGTTCCTCGATTCCGGTGGCGGCTTCCTTGCAATACGGGCAAAGGAGTTTGACCAAGCGTTGGGCGCAAGCGGCCTTGAGGGTTTGGGCGATTTTCCAGCGCTCCAGGCCGAGCTGTTCGAACCGCTCGATGATCTGCGAGGCGCGTGCGGTGTGGATGGTCGTCAGCACCTTGTGGCCGGTGACGGCGGCTTCGATGGCCAGCTCGGCGGATTCGATGTCGCGCACCTCGCCCATCAGGATGATGTCTGGATCGGAGCGCATGAAGGAAGCGATCATCGGCTTGAATTCCTTGGCGCTCTTCAAGTCGCAATGGGTGATGCCGGGGACCTCGTCTTCCACCGGGTTTTCAAGCGTTAGAATGTTCACTTCCGGGCGGTTGAGTTCGCGCAGGATGGCATTGAGGGTCGTCGATTTACCGGAGCCGGTGGGACCGGACATGACAATGATGCCGGCTGGGATTTTCATCACCTTGTTGAGGGCGAACATCGTCTCGTCATCGAAGGCGAGCGTGCCCTTGCCGAGCGTGACATTGATGTTGCTCTTGTCGAGCAGACGCATGGTCACATGGTAGCCCCGGTAGGTGCGGTGGCGCTCGTAGCGGATATCGATCGGGCGGTGGAAATAGGAGATGGTGAAACGCCCGGAGATCCCGGGAGCCGTGTTGCGGATCTCGGTCGGCAGTTTCATCAGGTTGAGCAGGAAGGCATCGAGCCGGTCCTTGAGCTTCATCGGGATTTCCACCTTGTTGCCGATATCTCCATCGACCCGGAAGGCATAGTAAAACGCTTCCTTCTCCACCTTGAAATGGACGTCGGAAGCGCGAGTCCTAACGGCATCGGCCATGATGGTGGCGATGAGTTGCGCCATCGGCTCGGCATAGTCGGTGGTGACGTCGAAGTCATGGATTCCGTCGTCAAGATCCTCGACGTCGATGGCTTCGAGCTCAGACCTGCTAGGGCCCTGGTTGGTGGCGACCGACTCGATCGCCCGGCTAATCTCGGTGGCCAAGGTGACGATCTTGACAATTTCCAGATGGGGAAAGCGCGGTGCCAGGTACTCTTCGGCAAGCGGACTCCAGGGATTGGCGATGGCCACGATCAACTTGTCAGACCCTGATAGGCAAAGCGGGGCGAAGAAACCGCGGGTCATCACCGTGGAGTCACAGGTGGCATGGAGCGTGCCATCGCAGAACTCGGCGACTTTGGGGAAAAACGGCAGACCGTTGAGATTGGCGATGGCCGCCATGAAACTGTAGCGGGTGACTCGGTTGGGCACCTGATCTTGGGCGAGTTCCGAGTAGCTGGGATCGTGTCCTCCCAGCTCGCCCATGATTCGGCGGCTGATTAGCTCGTTGAAAGATATGCCGTCAAATTCGATCATAGTTCGAAGTGTTTGCGGGAAAGAAAGGTCCAGCTCTCGTAATCGAGACGAGCGATGGTGACAAAGGGGCGGATGCCGAAGCGCTTGAAAACCACCGTTCGGATTTCGTCCGCCAGAATCGCGCAGGCCACGGGATTCGCGGAAGCCGTGCCTATGGAATCGGTGTCCTCGGCGTAAATCACCGGCGACAGCAACACCCGCGCCAGCCTGTGGATCTGATCGAAGGAGTCATAGAATGCCGAAGGGGCGATCAATTTTCCCGCGAAGGGAATCAGCGGCGCATAGGGCGTGAGGGTGGCCGCGACCTTGTTACCGAGTTCGAGGATGGCGGCGCTCAGGTGCTCTTCGCCGTGGCCTTGGACTCTCGCCAGGACCTCGAGAAGGTCCGAAGGTCGTTCCTGGACGTGAAACTCGCGGGCGATGGAAATCGCCTGGGAAACCTCCGTGGGCGTTGCCGCCCGGGCTTCATAAAGAGCTCCCGCGGTGCGCTGCACGCAGACCTCGGCCAAATCCCAAATGTCGCCGCTCTTCGGTGGGAAGACGGGTTCCTTAACAGCCAGGAATGGGGAGGCGGATTGCATTGGGGCAAGAGTAGAAGTTAGAAGTTATTTGGAAGAGGTTTGGAGGACGGGTTCTTGTATCCCCAATAACTCTTAACAAATAACCTTTAACCAAAAGCAATTCAGTGTTTCCCGGCCTTGCTGAAATGGGATTGTTGGGTGGTGGGAGCCGCCGGGGCGGTTTCCCGGGGTGCCAGTTCATCGGCCCGTGGGTAATAAGGGGCTTGGGTCGGCTGCAGGCCGCGGATGGTCCGCTTCATGTTAGGCTCGTGGGCCGGGCCGGGGTTGTCCGGAGTGACCCAGTTGTAGTCGCAGTCGAGGGACGTGGCAGCGTGAAGATGACTGCTGGCACTGTCATTGGCACGGCCATTGGCCGGATTGTAGGACTTGGGAGTAACGACAAAGACCAGGCTGGTTTTCTCCTTGGTGGCATCCTTGCTTTTGAAGAAGAAGTTGAGAATCGGAAGATCCCCGAGGAGCGGGATCTTGGTTTTCCCGTCGGTGCGGGTTTCGCCATAGAATCCGCCGACGACCAACGAGTAACCATCAGGCACCCGGGCGATGGACTCCAGCATCGCCTCGGTCACGCGGGGATAGCTGTTACCGCTGGCACCGACGATTTGCTCGATGATCTGGGCGGACCGCGGGCGCATTTTCATGCGGATGGTGCCATCGGACAGCAAGGTCGGGGTGACCACCATCGAGATGCCGATTTCTCGGTGATGTTCAGGATCGGTATCGATGGTTTTGTCGCCGGTATCGATTTTGTAACGGACCTGGTCGGTGATAATGGTGGGCGAGGCTGCGGTGCCGGCGGTGGTGGTGGTGGTGATGATGGGCACGCGGTCGATGATCGAGATCGTCGCTTGTTCGTTATCCTCGGTGATGAGGGTGGGGTTGGACACCTGGCTGGCGAGGCCGCCGTCAGCGAGGGCGCGCAGCACGCCCTTGAGCAGGACCGGGCTAAGCACGAGATTTCCGGCCGAGGCGTCACCGACAGAGGGCAGGCCGAAGATGGAGTTGAGATCCCTGAAGACGGAAAGGTTGGTGCCATCCTTGCCGAGCGAGCCCGCCCAGTTGACGCCGGTGCGTTCTGCGGCGGTGGTATTGATCCGGAGAATTTTCGTTTCGATGATGACTTGGCCTTGCTCCTTGTCGATGCCATGCAGCAGGTTGCGGGCTTCCTCGATGCGGTGGGCGGAGTCAATGATGATGACGGTGTTGGTCTTGGGCTCGTAGTTCACGATGCCGGTGCCGGGGCTGAGCATCGGCTTGATCAATTCCTTGATCTGTTCGATATCGGTGGGGCGAAGATAGCGGAGTTGGTAATGGAACTCGATGCTTGGCAGTTGGCTGAGCTGGGCCTGGGTGAGGGCATAGATGGTGTTGCCCTTGGTGTGGAGGGAAAGGCCATACATGAAGGCGAGTTCCTCCATCTGTTGGAGCGGATTTCCATTGTTGAGGTGACCGGTGACTAGGTAGTCGGGACCGGCGATCTTGGTGTTATGGAAATACTGGCGATCTGCGGATTTGGCGAGGAACTGGAAGATATCGTTGAGTGCGGCGTCCTTGATGATGAAGCCCTCGTCGGACTTTTGCATTTCCTGCTGCTGATGTTCAAGCGGGCCGAACGGGGCGGCGGCTCCTGGCGTTCCCGGGGCGGCCGGGATGACATGCACGGCTGGAGCTGACGGTGGCGGGATGTTTGAAGGCGGCGGAAGGTCGGAAGGCTCGTCTGCGGCAGGAGCTGGTCCGGGAATATCATTTCCAGGAGCGGGAATTTCCGGGATTTGCCCTTCCGCAGGTGCCACCAGCTCGATCAAGGGATCGACAGGGGTTTGCGCGTGGAGCATTCCCACTGCGAGGACAATGGCAGAGACGGTTAGACGGGTCGCGGCTTTCATGTGGAGTTTTGTAGGTCAGTTAGTGGAAATGGATGGTACGGGCTCGGCCGCTTCAAGATCAATCGGTGCATTCGGGCGGTCCGGCACCATGCCGGGAGCGGAGATGCCGTGGCTTCCGGGAGTCATTCCGGCCGGGAGCATGTCGAGTTTGCGCACGGCGGTCTCACTGGAATCCTGATTGCGGAAGGAGATTTGCCGGGAGTTCACCTCGGTGACCAAGGCGTGAATCTGTTTGTTGCGGAAATTCAGTTGAATGACATCGCCCTGTTTGAAGGAGCGGGTTCCGACCAGAAAGCGTTTTTCACCGGGCATGATCGTGGTGACGACGAGCAACCGGACAATGTCGGCGAACGGCGTTGCCTGGGCAGTCGCGGCACGCCGGACCGCCAGCGGCGAGGAAGTCTTGACCACCGGTTTGGCGTCCGGATCCTGGTTCTGGCCGAAGGAATCCCGGGCCCGTCCCCGGATCAGGAAGACCGTGGCGACGGAATCGATGTAGGGCTTCAGTTCGACGGCACTGATATGGCGCGACGGCGTCGTGCTAACGGGAGCGGCCACGCCGGAGGCCGGGGTGGCGGCGGCCACCTCGCGGGTGGTGCTGGCGGGAGCGATGGTTTTGGTATCGAAATTTGCGGACGATTGGGCGAACGCGGACGACACGAGAGCGAGGCCCAACAAAAGCTTGCAGGGCCGATGATGGGTGACGGACGGCACGCCCGCGCGGCTTGATGTTAGTTTTCCCATGCGGTGTAGATGACTTGGAAGTTGAGGAGCGAGGATTGGGACGAGCTGGGATCGATCCGCAGCTCCTGGAGTTGAAGTTGTGGCATCCGGGTCTCCAATTCGAGGAAAGCCCGCTGCATGGTGCGGAAAGTTCCGCGGAAGGCAATGCGGATCTGAGAGGAGCCTTGGGCGGAAACCGCTCCGAAGCCACCCTTGATTTGCAAGCGCTCGAAGGCGGCCTGTTGGATTTCCTTGCTGGGAAGGTGTTCGTAGATTTCCCGCAGGTTGATCGTCACTGCGCTGGCGGTTTCCTGGGCGAGCAACGAGTTCCAATGTTCAATGTGCGGGCGCTGGCGGGTGACTTGGGATTCAATTTCAAGTCCGGCGATGCGGGCCATCTCGTAGGCCTGGTATTTCGTTTGTTTGTTTTTGAAGGAGTCGGTCATGTTGGACTTGAGCAGGAAGCAAATCCCGACCACCACCGCCGCTAAGGCGATGGGCAGGACAATTCCAAACAGGGCGATCGGTTGACGGTAGAGATGCATGGCTCAGGGTGCTTTGGCAACGTTGATCGCCATCGGATCGGTGGCCTCGAAGCGTTGGGTGATGGTCAAGTCGAAGGTGAACGGATAGGTGGACTCGTCCGAGTCGCTGGCATCTTCCCGCGGAATGGACTTGTAGCCGCCGTTTTCCTGGGTGCGGACGTTGACGACTAGGTTGCGGTTGCCGACGCCGGGGTTGAAAGCACTGTTGCCGGTGATGCGGGCCATTTCACTGAAATGGGCGGAGATCCCTTCGCGGGTGTTGATGGTGTTAAGGTAATCAAGGGCCTCGTCGCGGGCAAAGCCGGTGATCTTCCACTCCTTGACAAAGCCCACCTTGGCCTTGCCTGGGGTGCTGTCGGGTTTGGCCGCATGGGTGTAGGTCTTGACCAACATCCCGCCGTTTTCCGGAAACATCCGGGACAGCGATTCCATGCTGGTCCAGGCCTTGGAGCGGTCCTCCAGCAGGTTGTTCCAATGATCGGCTTTCTGCCGTTCGATGGTGAGCTTGGCAAGCCTTCCTTGAACCGCTTCGGCTTGGCCTGGATCAAACGCCCACTCGGGACGGCGGACCAAGTCGATCACGCCGAATCCGAAGTAGGCGAGGAAAAGGATGGCGATGGCAAAGACCCCGACCCGCGCCAGCCGGAACCCGCTCAGCAACTTCATTTCTGAACGGCTGGGATAAATCTCAATGATTTCCTTGGCCGTCGGCAGGAAATCCTGAAGCGCCCACTTCTCTTCGCGGAGGATCAGGAAAGTATGACTCGCCGTCTCTGATAAAGCCGTGGCATCCGGCAACGCGGAGATCGCCGGTTCGGGGCACCACGCCGGAATCCCCTCAATTTGGATTTGCTGGATCACCTCCACCCGGCTGCTCGTGAAAACGATTCCTAGGTCCGCCTTGAGCGTGCTGTCCACATGATCGCCCAAGGCGACCACGAACAAGTCGGGATCGACAAATTCCAGCGAGGCATTGGTCGTGATTAGAGCGTTGATGAAATTCGAGGGACGGCGCAAACCGTGGTGCTGGAGTGTCCGGATCAGCCGGAGGTCGGCGTATTCGTTGAAGAACGCCAGCGCGGTGAACCATGGGTATTGAAGAATGGCCACGAACGGCTTGCCGGGCGTGGGTTCAAGTGACTGGCTCAGACCCATGATCGCCACCAATGGAGCACTCAAGGCATGGGTGATAATCGGGAAATTCTCAGTCTCTCCGGTTTGACGAAGCATCGCGATGAGCGGCGCGTATTGCTTGGAGACCGTGATCGTGGTGCCGATCACTTCGCTGTTAGCTGCGGGATAGGGCAGCACGCGCCACGAGGCCTGATCGGCCAGGATCGAGGAGTCCTCGAGAATCGAGCCGGGATCGGAAATCGCGGCATCCCGCAAATCGGCAAGGGCGGCCGGATTGTTGAGTTCCGGCTTCAGCTCGGTCGTCGCGAATTCATCGGCAATGTGGAGGATCACTCCCAGGGAAGTGGCTCCATTCGTGCGGGCGAAGCGGAGCGCTTCGGCGACTAGGAGCTCCAGCCGGGCCGGGTCGTTCAAGGTCTCGTCGCTGAAAGCAGGACCGATGCTCCACTGGGCCTTCTTGCGGTCGTGATAGAAAGTGGCAATGCTCGCGCCATCCGTCCGGATGTGCAATTGCAGGTTGAGTTCAAGCGCGTTCTGATACCAGCCGGGATTGCTCGCGCGGGTGGTGTTGCGCAGGATCGAACAGGCTTGGCTGAACTGCTGGAGAACATTCAGGGACGCCGGATGTTGGAATGTGGCCAAGGGACTTGAAAGTAAGGGAGTGCATGGCGGACTCGGGGGCGTTCCGGAAAACGGGATTGTTCCAAAGGGTGACGGCCTGCCCGCCATCGGCAGGCAGGCCGTCTCTAGTTTTGAATCTCCTCAAGTGGGAGATGGATGGTTCACCATTCGGCGTAGGTGGTCGACGCTGGCTCGTAGTCAACATTCGAGCTGCTGGCATAAGCGGCGATCAAATACAACGTGCCAATGGCCGGGACGGCAGCACCATAAGTGTAGCTGATGTCGGTGTTCGGCGCGGTGACACTGTTGAGATACTTGCCGGATCCGACGATTTCGGTGGAGGCAAGCGTTGCCGCGATGTCGAGAGCGCGGACATTGGCGTGAGCACGCACGGCTTGTTGCACGTTGCGGATGTTCAGGATGTTCGCGGCACGGTCCGAACCCTTCTTCCAAGCGCGGGCGCCGATGAAGAGGATCGAGATGAGGGAGAGCAAGACCAGGATGACGACCGTCAATTCAAGGAGGGTCATACCGGACTTGCGACTCGTGTTGTGAGTGTTGGTAAGTTTCATAATCTAATGTTTTCTATGTGGTTTTGATTTTGATTTTGATATTCAGGAACAGTCGGCTTGGATTCACCATTCGGCATAGGTGGTCGTCGCTGGCGCGTAGTCAACGCTGCTGCTGCTGGCGTAGGCTGCAACCAGATACAAGGTGCCGATGGCCGGGACGGCAGCACCATAAGTGTAGCTGATGTCGGTGTTCGGCGCGGTGACACTGTTGAGGTACTTGCCGGATCCGACGATTTCGGTGGAGGCAAGCGTTGCTGCGATGTCGAGAGCGCGGATGTTGGCGTGAGCACGCACGGCTTGTTGCACGTTGCGGATGTTCAAGATGTTCGCGGCACGGTCCGAGCCCTTCTTCCAGGCGCGGGCGCCGATGAAGAGGATCGAGATGAGGGAAAGCAAGACGAGGATGACGACCGTCAATTCGAGGAGGGTCATACCGGACTTGCGTTTCATGATGCGGGTGTTTGTCAGTTTCATGGTGTATTTGTTTATCTATTAGTCTTCGGGTGTATTGTTGTTTTGTCGGAGCGAGATCGTCGTGGGACTCGAAGTCTTCTGAGTTCTTCGGGGAGCGGTCGGTCTCGGAAAGGGTTGGGTGGAAGTTGAGGGAAAGGGAAAAGGTGTTGGCGGGATCAATCGACGCCGTCGTCGTTCTTGTTCATTTTGACGTTTTCGAACGTTTCGTGGGTGATGACGCCTTGGTTGAGCAGGCGGCGGAGATTGGAGTCCCACTCGATGTTGCCGGCGCGGCGGATGACATCCTCGAGCGAGCGGGCACCGCCGTCATAGTTGGCGATGGCGCTTGAGACGGCGTCGTCGTTGTTCTGGAGGAATTCGTAAGTAAGGATCCGCTTGTGGACACCGTTGAGAAGTCCTTGCGAGTGGATGAAAATGAGGATTTCCGCGAGGCGGCTCAGGACGGAGGTGTGGGAGTCCTTCGGGTAGAGTTCGAGGATCCGACCGATGGTTTTGACCGCCCCGGTGGTGTGCAAGGTGGAGAGCACCAAGTGACCGGTTTGGGCTGCCTCCATGCAGGTTTCCATCGCTTCACGGTCGCGGATTTCACCTAGCAGAATGATATGTGGTGCTTTCCGCAACACGTCCTTGAGTCCTTGGCGGTAGGAATGCACATCCCGTCCGACTTCCTGCTGGGTGACGATGCTGGGCGATGGAATCCGGTGGCCCGGATAGTCTGGATCATCCATGTCATCCGGGTACTGGTACTCGATGGGATCCTCGACCGTCACGATGTGCTTCGGATGATTGCGACGGGCCCAGTCGATGAGGGATGCGAGGGTGGTGGATTTGCCCGAACCCGTGGGGCCGGTGACGAGGCACAGCCCGGCGCGCTTGAGAACCCCGTGGCGGAGGGTGTCGGTGGTGTCGGGATCAATGCCTAACGACTCGAGTTCGGGAATGAAATCATTGAGAATCCGGCAGGTAACGCCAAGACCTGAAGAGCTGAGGTGCGCTTGGATCCGCAGCCGTCCAGAGCGCTCGCCGCTGTCGCCCATCGGAATGCCGTCGCATGAGAAGTCAGCGACGCGGGTTTCTGAAAACGTCGCGATCGCGAGGCGGATTTTTTCCTCGACGCGCGTTTCGAGGCCTTGTTCCTGACCGAAGCCGTGGCTGCCGCTTTCGCGGTTGGTGATGAGTTCCTTGAGGATCTCGTTCATGTTTCCCGCGGAGAGAATCCCCAGGAAATCGAGTTTTTCCATCCCTTTGTTGGTATGGATATAAACCGGCCGCTCGGCACGCATCTGGATGTCGGAGACGCGCAGTTCCCGGCAGACCCGGAAGATGATACCTAGCAGATCAGTGCCCCGCATGCCCGCCGCGAAACGCACCGGCGCGGCTGCCGGGGCATGACCCGGAAGCGGTGGTGGTTCGATGACTGCGGTGAAGACGGACATGGTCGGGATGGAGGCGGGTGATCTTTAGTTAGCGGCTTGGGGAGTGCGGGATTTCCCCTCAAAGCGGAGAATCGTGCCTTCGGCGTCATCCCTGATGTGGCGGATGAAAGTTAATCTCTCGTCGCACTCGGCAATCCGTTGGGGAGACAGCAACTCCCAGTTCTTGGATTGGTCCCACACGTTCGAAATGGTGGCGTAGCGGGCGATGCATTGATCGAGCATGTTCAAATACTGATGCATTTGGACGGTATTGAACTTCGGAGTGGCGTTGGCCTGGTCGTTGAACATGAGCTCCAGGATGTTGCAAGTGGCGGCTGCGGCGGTGAGGGCCGGCCGGGGGTCGTTGTCTTGCTTGAGGCAATATTGGATCGTGTCTTCCGCGAGTTTTGCCGCCGAAGGAGTGAGTGCGGGGCGGGTGCCAAGTTCCGGCTCGGTCAGGAAAAAGTGCAGCGAGTTATAGTTTGCATAGTGGGCCGGATCGAGCTGATAGGCGAAACGGAGCTTGTCCTCGACCTCGCGGCGAAGGTAGCGCCTGTGAGCCTCGCTTGATGACTGAGGATTGGTGCGGACTTCGGAAACCTTGTCCAGCGACGCGAGGAGGTTTTCGAAACGGATTTCCAAGGACTGGCTTGATTTGGCAGCCGCGGCTTCCGTGTGATCGTCGTGATGGTGGACACTACCGCTCATCGCCCCGTGGAAGTAGGTGTCGATGGGTCCTTGCATGGCCATCGCGAACACCTCGCCATAAGGACTGCCATTGATTCCAAGTGGGTTCAAGGGAGCCTCCAGATCAGGATTGGTGACAAGCGGGCGTCCGGCAAACGCCCACGCGAACATGCCGGTGCCCATGAGGCAGACGGAGATTGCGTGGGTGAGGATGCGTGACATGGGATCTGAATGCTAGAGTATAGAAAGTATCGAAGAATCCGGGGTGTTCAGGCCGGGAGTTTGGTGCGGAAACAGAGTCGGGAAAGTCCCACATAGACCGCGAGGATTCCGGCGAAATAGAGAATCATGCTCAAGAATGAGCCTTCGGGCAATGCTCCGGTTTTAAGCAAGAGCCGCTGCGTGAGATCCGCGAAACTATAATGAGGCGAGAACAGCCAGATCCCGTGCAGGATCGGGTTCGCCTCGAGCTCCAACATGTTCTTGAGATAGCCGACACCGTAGAGTCCATAAACGGTGATGCCCAAGGTGACTGCGAAACCGGTAACTCCACCGAAACGCGAGGCGAGAGCCGCCGCAAGGGCCAACAACGGCGCAATGACCAACAAGAACAATGCAGCATATTGTAGATTGAGAATCCACCACATCGAATGCTCGATGGGATTGGCCGGTGCGGCGGCAAATTGACAGATCGCTGCGGTGATCAAGGCCAGCGGCAAGATAAAGCAGAAGACGGCAAGCCAAATCTCAAACAACTGGCGAGTGGCGGACACTCCGGTGGTTTGGAAATACTCGCCGACGCCGGTCTTGGCATTGTTCTCGCCTTGTTGGGCGGCGGTGAACAAACCCCATAACAGGGTTGAGACCCAGAGCGTGCCCCACGCCGCCAGAATTCTCGCCGGCTGAACGAGAATCGGCTTCTCGGTGGCGCTGGAAATCATCGGCAGAGCGAACGGCAGGACAATCGCCGCAAAAACACAGATCGCCCACGCCTTGCGCTGGAAAATCGTAGCTAATGTAAGTCGGAAGAGTCGCATGGTTCCAGTTAGTTCATCAAGTTCTTGAGGCCGCTCCAGGTTTGGTCGCTGCCGCTGAAATGACGGGCGTTCTTGCCTTCGATCATCAAGGCACTGGGCATTTCCATCGAATCGTAATCCGGGTGGCAGCTCACCAGACGCAGCACGTTTGAGGAGGATTCCTTCCAGATTTCCTCGAAGGCCTGGCGGGCAAAGGCGTCGAGCCCGCTGAACGGTTCGTCGAGAAGCAGAATGTTCCCGGTATTTGGTTTCACCGAAAACTCGGCCACGATCAGGCTGGTCTTGCGACGGTTTCCAGTGGACAGGCGACCGTAGGGTTTCTTGACGTCGAGCTCGATGTTTCCCGCGAGTTTGAGCGCATCTTGCAACCGTGCCTTCGGCAGAAGCATCCGGAAAACCATGGCCGGGGTGATGGTGGGGTCGAAGCGGAGATCTTCAGGGAGATACTGGACGAAGCCCTCGACCCGGTAATTTCCCGAAACCGGCTTCTGGGTGCCGGCCAGCGTGCGGAGCAGGGTGGTCTTGCCGCGACCGTTGCGGGCGAGCAGGAAATGAGTGCCGCCGCCAAGCTCAACCTCTTGTCCGAAGCGGGCCAGCGGGCTGCCGTAGCCAATCTCAAGACCGAGGCCGAGATGGATGCATGGGGTGGTTTTGATCATCGTTTTGGCTTTCGATTTCAATGCGGTTCCTAGTCGGCTCGGCGGTTTATTAAGATTACTTAGATATCCGCTTCGCTAATCTGTTTGACGTTTATTACAATTTGGTCGGCGTGGCAATCTTTTTTTGAACATTCCAGGAATGTTCATATTATTTTTTGAAAAAAGGTCAGCGCGAACGATTGGAGGCCTGCCACAGAAGGGATTTCCGAAGACCGCAGGGTCTCAAAAAAAACACAGGTTTTTTCTTCGTGACGCCAACCGGGTGGCGGGTAGAACTCCCGCAACGGAATATGGCGGGCAAGCTAACTTACCAACAGGCAGGAGTGGACACGCGCAAAGCGGCGGCACTCGTGGGCGATATCGGCACTCATGTGCGCAGAACCCAACAGACACGCAAACTGTGGGGAGCTTTCGGGCTCTTTGCGGCATGCTATGATCTGAGCAGCTACAAGGAGCCGGTCATGATGACCGGTTGCGATGGCGTCGGGACGAAGCTGGAGCTGCTGTTGGAGTACGATTTGCTCGAAACAGCCGGCAAGGATCTCGTCGCCATGAGTGTGAACGACATCCTGACAACCGGCGGCGATCCCCTGCTCTTCCTCGATTACATCGGCATCGCGGCCCTCCATGAGGAGAAAATCACGCGCCTGATCTCCGGCATGGCCGATTACCTCGAAGCCTGCGACTGTATTCTCGCCGGCGGCGAAACCGCCGAAATGCCCGGCATCGTCCCCGTGGACGTCATCGAACTTTCCGGATTCTGCATCGGCTGCGCCGAAAAGCCCGACCTCATCGATCCCACCACTCTCGCCATCGGCGATGTGCTAATCGGCTACGCGTCCGACAGCATCCACGCCAACGGCTGGTCGCTCGTCCGCCGCGTACTCAACGAATTTCCCGGCGAAGTCACCGATGAAGAACTCCACGCCTGGCTGAAACCAACCCGCCTCTACCACGACGTCACCCGCGATTTGAAACGAGCTGGCGTCAAACCCAAGGCCATGTCGCACATCACCGGCGGCGGCCTTCCTGAAAACCTGGAACGTCTTTTCCGCGGCATGGGTGCCGATTTACAAATCCCGCGCTGGAAACTCCCGGGAATCGAAAAACTCCTCTCCCGCGTGGATGCCGAGGACCGCTTCCACACCTTCAACATGGGCATCGGCTGGGTGGCGATCGTCGCCGAGGCCGATGTCGAGGCCGCGCTCAAGGCGGGCGACGGCGGCAGCGTCCTCGGCCGCATGGTTCCCGAGGAGGGTGTCCGCGTTTGCGTAATCGGCGAGTGACCCTAGAATTTCCCCACGAATGAGCGACCTCCTCACACACGAATGCGGAATCGCGGCAGTGCGTCTCCGCAAACCGCTGGCCTACTATTACGATCGCTACGGCACCTGCCTCTGGGGACTGAACAAGCTGTTCCTGCTCATGGAAAAGCAGCACAACCGCGGCCAGGACGGCACCGGCATCGGCTGTGTAAAAATCGACATGCCCATCGGCCAGCCCTACGTCAACCGCCGCAGGGGCATTGAAAAGGACGCCCTCGCCGAGATTTTCCGCAAGGAAATCAAGGATTTCTTCAAGATGTCCCGCAAGGGCATCATGGACCTCAAAAACCCCGACAGCGTCAAAAAGCACTTTGATTTCGGCGGTGAAATCCTCATCGGCCACCTCCGCTACGGGACCTCCGGGGACTTCGATGAAGGCTCCTGCCATCCCTACCTGCGCCGCAGCAACTGGCCGACCCGCACCCTGATGGTCATGGGCAATTTCAACATGACCAACGCCGCGGAGCTCAATGAAGTGCTCATCAGCCGCGGCCAGCACCCGGTTTTCGGCACCGACACGCAGACCGTGCTGGAGGAAATCGGCTACCATCTCGACGAGGCCCACACCGACCTCTACCGCCACCTCCGCGACGCGGGCGTTCCCGGCGCCGAAATGCCGGCTAGAATCTCCGCCGCGCTCGACGTGCCCAAGCTCGTCGCCGAATCCGCCGCCGCGTGGGACGGCGGCTACGCGATCTGCGGCGTCATCGGCAATGGCGACATGTTCGTCATGCGCGACCCCCGCGGCATCCGGCCCTGCCACATGTTGGTGACTGACGAGGTGATCGCCTTCGCCTCCGAGCGGGTGCCGCTGATGACCGTTTTCGAAGCGGACGCCAGCGAGGTGAAAGCCGTCGATCCCGGCTCGATGATCACCATCAAGTCGGACGGATCAATCTCCGACTCCGCCTTCGCGCCGCCGCAGAAATACACGCCCTGCTCGTTTGAGAAAATCTACTTCTCCCGCGGCAACGATCCGCAAATCTACCGCGAGCGCAAAGCGATGGGAGCCGCGCTCGTCTCGCAGGTCGTCGAATCCATCGACGGAGCGTTCGACAAAACCATCTTCTCCTTCATCCCCAACACTGCGGAAACGGCCTACTACGGCCTGATGGACGGCCTCCGCCTCTACCGCCGCCAAGAAGTCCGGGCATCGATCCTCCAGGCATCCAGCGACGGCACCCTCACTCCCGAACTGGTGGACGACCTAATCCTCCGCAACTGGCCGCGCGGCGAAAAAGTCGCCCACAAGGACATCAAAATGCGCACCTTCATCTCCCAGGAAAAAAGCCGCGACCAGATGGTGTCCCACGTTTATGACATTTCCTATGGCATTGTTAGGCCGGGCGACTACCTCGTCGTGCTCGACGACTCGATCGTCCGCGGCACCACCTTGAAGCAGTCGATCCTCAAAATCCTCGCCCGCACCAAGCCGTCCAAGATCGTCGTCTGTTCCACCGCGCCGCAGATCCGTTATCCCGACTGTTATGGCATCGACATGTCGGAGCTCGGCAAGTTCATCGCCTTCCAGGCCGCCGTGAACCTGCACCGCCGCGCCGGCCGGCAGTCGCTGCTAGACCGGATTTACGACGATTGCCAGCAGGAGCTGAAACTTCCCGTCAACCTACGCCGCAACCGCGTCCAGGCGGTTTACGAGGCGTTCACCGATGACGAGGTCTCCGCAGAAGTCAGCCGCATGGTCTATCCAGAAGGCATCGACTGGCACGGCGAGGTGCAGGTCATTTTCCAAAACATCGAGAACCTCCACGCCTCCATCAAAGGCCCCTGCGGCGACTGGTATTTCACCGGCAACTATCCGACTCCCGGCGGCTACTCGATGGTCAACCTCGCCTACCTCCGCTGGTACGAAGGCGTCGGCGGCCGCAGTTACGATCTACCGCTGTGAGCGAATGCCGGGCCCTTTGCCAAATGAGAATGTCGAAGCCAGTCTCTGCCGACACATCATCGGTCCGCCGAATGAATATCTAGGATCTGCACCTGCCGGTCGGGTTTATCCTTGCACGGAGGTGGTTGCCGGGAAGAATCCGCCCCCCCGCGCCGCAGTTCCACCCCATGAGCGAAATCACGACATCTCCCGAAAACGCCAGCTTCGAGCAAATTGGCGAAGTCCTGCGCAACCATCAATCGTTCGTGCTGATCAGCCACGTCCGCCCCGACGGCGATGCGATCGGCTCGCAGCTCGCGCTCGGATATTCCCTGATCGCTGCGGGAAAAACCGTCTATCTGATCAACGAGGACGGCTTGCCCGACAATCTCGCGTTTCTAGCAGGCTCGGAACGCATCGAGCTGCCACCCGCCGCACCGCTCGACGTGGAAGTGGCCATCGCGCTGGACACCGCGACCAAGCCGCGCCTCGGCGATGCCGCCTTGAATGCCGCTTCGAAGGCGAGAATCTGGCTCAACATCGACCATCACATTTCCAATCCGGGCTACGGCGATCTGAACCTGATCGACTCGAAGAGCCCGGCGACCGGCCAGATTCTCTATCAACTCATCACCGCGCTCGGCCTGCCCCTGCCGGCGGAGACGCGCGACGCGATCTACGTCGCCGTTTCCACCGACACCGGCTCGTTCCAGTATCCCTCGACCACCGCCAAGACCTATCAGATGGCCGCCGACCTAATCGACCGCGGACTCGACGTGGGGACGATCAATTCCAAGACCTATGACAACTATCCGTTCCGCCGCCTGGAACTGATGCGCGAGCTGCTGAAAACGCTGGAGCTGTCGCCGGACGGCCTCGTCGCCCATTGGGAGCTGCGGGACCAGGTGCGCATCGATCTCGGGCTGATGCCCGAGGACAGCGAGGGGCTCATCGACATCATCCGCGCGATCCGCGGGGTGCAGCTCGCGGTGTTTTTCGAAGAGCTGGTGGACGGAAAAATCCGCATCTCGATGCGCTCGAAAGACCGGCGGCTGGACGTCTGCCAGATCGCCATTGAGTTCGGCGGTGGTGGCCACGCGCTCGCCGCCGGGATCCGCATGAAGGGTCCGCTGGCAGCGGCGAAGCCACTCGTGTTGGACGCGATCCGCCGCCGCATCGCAGCGGCCGGACTTTGATATCAGATTCCTATTTATGAGAAACAATCCCACGGATTCGGACGGCCCGAGCGGCGTCCTTTTGATCGACAAGGCGGAAGACATGACGTCGCATGATGTCGTCGCCATCGCCCGCCGCGCCTTGAACACCAAGAAGATCGGCCACTGCGGCACGCTCGATCCGATGGCCACCGGGTTGCTGATGTTAGTCATCGGCCGCGCCACGAAAATCCAGGATCTCCTGATGAGCGAGGACAAGCAATACGTGGGCACGCTCACGCTCGGCTCGACCACCAGCACCCAGGATCGCCAGGGCGACACGCTGGAGACGAAACCTGTTGGAGACTATACCAAGGAGCAAATCCACGCGGCCTTCGATGGCTTCATGGGCGATTTCGAGCAAATTCCGCCGATGGTTTCCGCGATCAAGAAGGACGGCGTGCCGCTCTACAAACTTGCTAGAAAGGGCATCGAGATCGTCCGCGAGCCGCGCAAGGTGCATATTACTTCGTATGAGGTGACACGAATCGAGCTGCCGGAAGTGGACTTCATCGTGAACTGCTCGAAGGGCTTTTATGTGAGGACGTATGCTCACGACATCGGAGAGAAACTCGGTTGCGGGGCGCACCTCAGCGCGTTGCGGCGGACAAGGTCCGGGAAGTTCACGCTGGACCGGGCGGTGCCGGTGATGGATTTGAAAACCATCCCGCAGGAAGACTTGTTGAAGGCGATGGTTTCCCTGGCGGAGATCTCGCTAATGCGCGGGGCTTGAGGAGGGTTGACCTTCGGTCCACCCTCCTTGCTTGCGGTCTGGAACCGCGGTCGTTAGCCTCCCGCATGGCCATTGAGACTATCGCGGGATTTTCCCCGACCATTCATGAAAGCGCGTTCATCGCCGCGAGCGCGGATGTGATCGGGCGGGTGACTTTGCATGAGGAGACGAGTGTTTGGTACAACACAACCCTGCGCGGGGACATCAACGAGATCGTGATTGGCCCGCGCTCTAACATTCAGGACAACGCGGTGATCCATCTGGCGGATGACTACGGCTGCTACATCGGCGAACTGGTGACGGTGGGCCACTCGGCGATCCTGCATGCATGCACCGTGAAGGACGAGGTGCTGGTCGGCATGGGGGCGATCGTGCTGGATGGCTCGGTGATCGGAGAGCGGTCGATCATCGGAGCGGGAGCGCTGGTGACGGGCGGGACGATCATTCCGCCGGGATCGCTGGTGTTAGGCTCACCGGCGAAGGTGGTGCGGACGCTGTCGCTCGACGAGCAGTTGAAGATCCGGAGTTGGGCAGACAAGTATGTGCTCGGCTCGAGGATCTATCTGGAGCGGTGACTTCAGTCGGCGTGGCCACGTAATATGCCAAATGAAGTCAGCGCTCCGTAAGAAACGGATTGATGACACGCACGCCTGCGTAGTCCTGGCCGTGGCTCATGTCCTCCGAGTAGAGGATCTTGCAGCCGAGTTCCGCGGCGGCGGCGACGATGGTGGCGTCCCACTGGGAGAGTTGGAAGCGACGGCGGAGAATCACTGAGGAGACCACCAGTTCATGGGTCACGGGCTGCACCCGCACGTGCGCTGCCAGTTCGAGGGTGGCATCGATGTTGGCTTCGGTAATCCCAAGGGCCTTTTTCCTGAGGGCGTTGGCGATGAATTCCTGGAGAACCTGCGCGGAAAGGGCGAAGGAGGTATTCAGGATGAGATCTTCCGCCACGCGCCGCTTCCGGGCATCGTCCGGCGCGGAGGAGCAGGCATAAAGCAGGATGTTGGAATCCAGGAAGGTCTCAGCGATCATAAATCTCCTCGCGCTTCAAAGGAACCATGGGTTCCGTATTGCTGGCCTGCATGTTTTTGAGGAGGCGCTTGAGCTCCGCCTTGCGCTTTTTATCCTCGGACTCTGGAGGCGTTTGGGTGAGGAGCTTGAGTCCTTGGATCACGAGATCCTTGAACGTGGTGCTGCGTTCTGCGGCGAGAATTTTGGCTTTCAAGAACACGTCGTCCGGCAGGTCGATGGTGGTTTTCATAAGCCCACAAATACAGGAATATGGGTGCTTGGCAAGACTGCGGGGAAAAAAATCAAAAAGCCTCAGATTGCCCACCTGCCAATGGGACGCGACAGCGTGGACTTTTCAGACTTCTCTTTCTCCCCTCATCGGCCTCGCGGACGAGACGTCCGCGCCCCCTATTGATTCACGGCACCTTCGACGGCTTGGCTCCGCTATAGAGGATCTCGCAATCGGTTTCAAATACCTCCTGACACAGCGGGCAGGAAAACGTCACCTTCCTCCCGCCGAAAATGATTTCCCCTTCCGCGCCGCAGACCGGGCAAGCCTGATGTTTTGATGCGGACATGTAGGCGATCAGCCTGAAAATAACGACCGCGAAAACCATCACAACGGGGATCCATGCATAGCGGCCGAGGAGGTTTGAGAACAAGATGAGAGGGACTGCAATGAATGCCGATCCCCGGACGCCTTTGCTCCACAGCAGACCCAAGCGATCGGCGCAACGAACAACAGGCTTGGCACTCATGGCAATCTGAAAGGGAACCGCGCTGCGGAGTGAAATCAGAGGAACGGATTGCCCGCCCGCTCCTCGCCGAGGGTGGTGGCTGGCCCGTGGCCGGGGAGCAGGATGGTGGAGTCGGGCAGGGGAGTTAGGACGTCTCTCAAGCGGCAGAGGGCGTGCTGATAGAGAGCGGGCGTGCCACAACCGCCGATCGAGCCGGCGAACAGGGCATCGCCGGTGACCAGCACCGGCAGCGCGAGGCCATCGATGTGATAGCCGAGCGCGGGATTGGCATGGCCGGAGAGATCGCAGGCGCGGACGGTGAGTGGTCCGCAGCGGATCGAGTCGCCCGCTTTCATGGGCAGGGTGTTGTCGATGCTTGCGCCGTGAAGGATGTTTCCCCTCACCATGAATGACGGGATGCCACCGACGTGGTCAACGTGGGCGTGAGTGACGAAGATTCGGTCAAGGGCGGACGCACCGAGGGCGTCGAGCGCGACGGTGCAGGAGGTGGACTCGTAGCCGGTGTCAAACAAGATCGCGGCGCCGCCGGTCCAGACCAGCCAGGCATTTACCCGCTCGCCGCCGAAGGGCAGGTCGAGGCGGTGGATGTTAGGCTGGGCGAGTGGTCTGGGCAGATAGCGGTCGTGGTGCGCGAGAGCCTCGGGATTCAAGCCGAGCACCGGGGCGAGGCGGCGGGCGGTGTCCGCCGAGAATTTGCCGCGCGAGAAGGCGAGGACTTCCGCTTCGGGCAGCCCTGCGCGGACGGCGGCCTCGGCTGGAGCGAGGGCGTGGCCTTTGAAGGCTTTGCGGATGACCCAACTAAAATCGTCTTCTAACATGGTGTCGTGGATGAACAGGCAGGAATGCCTATATCACTTAGCACTCACCGCGTTCGGATAGGCGTAGGATTCCTTGGCTAGCGTGGTGATGGCCGCAGCCATCGAGGCGGCGGTCTCGATGCGGGCGATGTCGCTTTGCAACCGGGTGATTTCCAGAGCCGCTTCGGTCTGGGCGGACTTTAAATCGTTGGTCAATTTGTCGGCCCTGGCTTTCGCCTCAAGCACGGGGTCTTTGGAGTCCGACGCGGCTGGGGCTGGGGCGGGCGGAGCGGCTTCCTTGGCGGGTAGCCAAGTCGTCAGGGCTAGGCCGAGGATGGCGGAGCGGGCGGTCAGGTGTCTCATGAGGTTGTCCTAGAACGTTGTGGTGATGCGGCTTTGTTGCGGAAAATTCTAGCGCTGGCGGGCTTTCGTGCGGATTCCGATGAACACGATGATCCCGGCAAACCCGAGGAAACAAGCTGCCGCGATGCCAAGCGCGGTGAAAAGCCGGCGGCTGCCGGAATCGACCTGCGCGTCGGTGATCAGGTCGGCGGGGATTTCGTTAGGCTTGCGGGTCAGCACGATTTTCCCACCGCTGACTTCGACCCGGGTGAACTTGGCCATCGCCGGGCCGATGACCTTGTCGGCGACGTAGCGCTCGGTGATCCGGTAGGGCGACATTTGATCGATGAACTCGCGTGGCACCTTGGCTCCCGGGATCTCGATGGCGTCGAGGCTCAGGACGATTTCGCGTTTGAGCAAATGCGGCCGGGCGACCAGCGTGCCGTTCAGGTAACGCGAGTCGGAGGCGATCCAGCCGGGCTCGTCCTTGCGGGCGAACCGGGGCTTGCCGTTGAGCGGAAATGATATCGCGATGCGCAGGGTCTCGCCGTCGATGCTGACAACCCGGAAGGTGCTGCGGAGCTCTTTGCAAGCGTCATAAGCGGCGATGGCTAGGTTCAATTCATCGGCTGATAGAGCGAGCGTGGCCTCGTTGTCGCCGGCGAGCTGCTGGCGGAAAGCTTCGATGCGTTCCGCCAGACTGTTGAGTTCTGCTTCCTTGTTTTCGAGCGATGAGACTTCGATGGCGACGGGTTTTTCACCCGTGAATTTCGCGATCTCGTTAAACTGCCGGAATAGGGTGAGCACCGAGAACCCGATTAGGAAAACCATCACCGCGAGGGCGGCGATGAGGATGGCGCAACCCGCGAACGGGGAGCGGGCGCTTTCGTCTCTAACTGCCTTGGGCTGGTTCATCAAATGGATCTGGAAATGTTATCAGGAAGCGAGTCACGGGTCCATCCGGCGGCGTTCCTCGTCTTCGGGAATTTTGTGAGGCGGCTCTCCATCGGGTTCAGGGAGGACGTCGCTGGCGTGCGGATCGTTTTGCGGGTATTCGTCGTGCCAGCCGTCATCGCCGGTTTCATGGGCGTGATGGTCCGCTTCGGGGTGGTTGGCTTGCCATTCCTGAAGTTCGGCGGCATCTGCGGCGCGCATTTTTTCCTCGCGCAGAAGCTGGCGTTCCATGCTCTCGCGGGCTTCCTGCTCTTCCAGAATGCGGGATTTCTTGCGGTCGAAATAGGCGAGCCAGATGCAGATTTCGTAGAGGATGATCATCGGCAGGGCCATCAGGCAGAGTGTCAGCGCATCGGGTGTCGGGGTCAGGATAGCGGCGGCCACGAAGATCGCGACGATGGCGTAGGAGCGGGTGTTGGACATCGTCTCATAGCTGAGCAGGCCCAATTTCACGAACACCATCACCACCACCGGCAGCTCGAAGGACGCGCCGAAGAGCAACGTGAACTGGGTGGCGAAGGAGATATACTCGCCGATCCGCCAGTCGTTAGAAATGCCCATGTCGCCGCTCCACTGATAGAAAAACAACAGCGTCCTGGGCAGCACCATGAAGTAAGCGAACGACGTTCCGCACAGGAACAGGCCGAAGCCCACCGCCATCGCCGGCCACAGCACCCGCTTCTCGTGGGCGTGGAGGCCGGGCAGGATGAACTGCAGGATGAACAACAATAACAGCGGAAATGAAACCACGATTCCCGCGACGAACGACAGCTTCATGGAGAGCATGAACCCTTCGGTCGGCTTGAGGGCAGACATCATTTTCAAGTTGCCTTGGGCGTCGCTGTCGGTGTTCGGCTTGGTCCGGAGCAGGGCCTTGACCTGGCGCTTGAACTCGTCGTTTTCGTTGAGCGAGTTGACGAAGGAGTCGCGCTTGGCTTCGGGTAGAACGAGAGCCGCCCTCAGCAGGCTGATCGACTTGGCGTGGAAGACGAGTTCGTCATTGCCGAGCGACCGATAGAACTGCTCGCGCTGCTCCGGGACGAGGTTCATCGCCGCGTGTTCCACCTTCCGGGATTCGCCCCAGATTTCGACTGTCGGCGGGCGGGGCGCGTCGTCCGGCAAGGTCGCCTTGAGTTGGGTGATCAGCACCTGGTCCACCGGATGCCGGAAAAATTCCATCAGGTTCTTGTTGAACGCAAAGCAGGCGATCATTGAAATCACCAGCGTGATCACCACCCGGGTGATCATCGTGCGCAAATCCTCCAAGTGCTCGAGAAACGGTTTTTCGTGGTCCGGATGCGAATGCTCGCGGAGCTGGATGACTTTTTTCAGCAGATACATGCTTGTGGGGGCGGGATTCAAGCCTCGCATCCCCGCCACCGCAAGGGCAGATGTTTTCGGCGGGGAAATCAGGCGTTGCGGCTTCGGCGGCCATGCTTCACGTTCCGGCGGCTCCGGCTGCCCCGGAGATTTTCCCATGTTCCAACACGACGCGCTGATCGCCGAATTCCCGATCCTGGATCACATGATCCAAGGCCGACCCGTGGTCTATCTCGACAATGCGGCCACCACCCAGAAGCCGATGGCGGTCTTGCTGGCGTCGCGGCATTACTACGAGGCGATCAATTCGAACATCCATCGCGGGACCCATCACCTAGCGCGACTCGCCACCGCGACGTTTGAAAATGCCCGCCAAACGGTCGCGAGCCACCTCAACGCCGCCAGCTCCGACGAGGTGATTTTCACCTCCGGCACCACCGACGGCATCAATCTGGTCGCCAACATCCTCGGTCTCTCCGGCGGGATCAAGGCGGGCGACGAGGTGCTCATCTCGACGCTCGAACACCACTCCAACATCGTCCCCTGGCAGATGCTCTGCGAGCGGACCGGCGCGATTCTCAAGGTGATTCCCTGCCACGACGATGCCACGCTCGATCAGGACGCCTTTCGGTCGTTGCTCAACGAGCGCACGAAAATCCTCTCGCTCACCTGGATCTCCAACTCCTTCGGCACCGTCAATCCGATCGCCGAAATGACCCGCGCCGCGAAAAGCGCCGGTGCGCTGGTCATGATCGACGCCGCTCAGGCCGCCGCTCATGAGCGGATCGACGTGCAGGCGCTAGGCATCGACTTCCTCGCTCTATCAGGCCACAAGGTTTATGCCCCGACCGGCATCGGCGTCCTGTGGGGTCGCGCGGAAATCCTGAACTCCCTGCCGCCGTGGCGCGGCGGTGGCGAGATGATCAAGGAAGTCACCTTCGCAAAAACCACCTACAACGACCTGCCGTTCAAATACGAGGCCGGCACGCCTAACATCGAGGGTGCCATCGCCCTCGCCGCCGCGCTGGACTTCGTCAACGGCATCGGCTTGGGCGTGATCCAGGACCACGAGCGGGCGATCATCCGCTCCGCCGCCGAAGCGCTGGCCCCGATTCCCGGCATCCGCTTCTTCGGCCCCGCCGATCGCGCGGGCGCGCTTTCCTTCAACGTCGAGGGCATCCATCACTACGATCTCGGCACGCTGCTGGATCAAATGGGCGTCGCCGTTAGAACCGGCCACCATTGCTGCCAGCCGCTGATGGCACGCTTCGGCATCACCGGCACCGTGCGGGCTTCGTTCGCCCTCTACAACACGCAGGAGGATGTCCAAGCCCTCGCCAAGGCCACCGCCAAAGCCGTCTCGATGCTTCGTTAGAAAATCGAAATCATGAACATCGTCCTCGGCATCTCCGGCTCCATCGCCGCCTACAAAGCGGCCGATCTCGCCTCGCAACTGGTGAAGCTGGGCCACGAAGTTCACGTCGTGATGACCCGCGCGGCCACGGAATTCATCACTCCGCTCACGCTCCAAACGCTCACCCGGCAACCGGTGTTAGTAACACTTGAAGACGAGAAACAGTCCTGGAAACCCGGCCACATCGAACTCGCGGATCATGCTGACTTGTTCGTTGTCGCCCCGGCCAGCGCCAACGTCATCGGCCAATTCGCCAACGGCCTTTCGCCGGATCCACTCTCTTCAATCTATCTGGCCCTGCCCCGCACCACCCCGGTCCTGATCGCCCCCGCGATGAACGGGAAAATGTGGCTGCACCCGGCGAACCAGCGGAACGTCGCGCAGCTAACGGCCGACGGCTGCCACTTCGTCGGCCCCGCCGAGGGGGATCTCGCCTGCGGTTACGAAGGCATCGGCCGACTGGCTCCGGTCGAGGAGATTCTGGCGAGGATCGGCGAAATCCTGAAGGCCTGACCCCAAACGGTCCTCGAAATTTCCCAAGCGTTCGCAGGTTTGGCTCGGCAAGGCGACGAGGGCTGTCTCTCGTGTCACCCCTTTGCCCATCGATAGGTATTTCGACGGAAGCACTCGGTTCTCCTTAACCCGCCGCCACGATGATGATCTGGTGCCAAAGCTGGTCCTCACCTGCCGGCCAATCAGCATCCAGCCCGAGGAAATCATCTCCGGCCGCGCCGTGATCATGTCCTCAAGATTTTTCTCGTTCGCGAGTTTTGAAATGGTCAGCGCTTCGGGCGTGGCTCCGACTTTCCAAATGGCGTGTTGGATGGCATGGGAATGAATGATCGTTATTAGACAACGATTTGCGTCTGGATCTGAGAGGGCCAACGGCCCGAATCCATCCCAGCCTGGGGCATCGCCCTAGGAATCGAACCAGTAGAATCCGAAGGGCCAACGGCCCGCTCTATCCGGTCAGTCCCAGACATAACGTTCATCGTATTCGATTCCATATTTCGTGAGAAACGCCCGGTATTCATCCTGAAATGACTTCGTCCGGTGATGTTCCTCCTGAGTGTCGATGTAATGGCGCAAGGCATCCAAATCGGATGGCCCCACGGAGAACGCACCGTATCCCCGTTGCCATGAAAAGGCAGCCAACGCAGGCGATTGCGTTTTCAGCCATTTCGATGACGAGGTCTTCAATTCCTCCACGAGCTTTGCGGTGGTGACAGTCCGGGAAAGCCTCACTGCGAGATGCACGTGATCCGCCACGCCACCGACGCGATAACATTCACAATCCGCACCCCGGGCGACCGTTGCCAGATAGGCGTGCAGAGCCGGACGAACCGTCGAGTCAAGAACCGGAGCACGGTCTTTGGTGCTGAAAACGATGTGGACGAGGAGAAATGAAAGCGATTGGGGCATGGAGGTGGGATCGAGTGATTAGGACATCAAAGAGCCAAAGCCCAGAGGTAATTCATCACGGACAATTTCCCGGCACAACTCTTCAGGGGCAACGCCCCGACTCTTCGGGCGCAAAGCCGGGTCTCTTCAGGGGCAAAGCCCCGATCTCATCCCAGCCTGGGGCATCGCCCCAGGAAATGGATTCCAAATGATATTCAGCGCCAACGGTGCGGCCCATCAGGAATGCGGTGGATGTCCGGTCGCGCGGCATGATGGATCGGGCCTTCAGCCCTTGGTGGCTTTTGCTGATGGTTTCCTGGGGCGTTGCCCCAGGCTGTCATGGGACGCGCCGTTGGCGCTGGAGACGGTGAACATGATGAACGAAATGCTTCCCACTCTTCAGGGGCAAAGCCCCGATGTTATCCCAGCCTGGGGCATCGCCCCAGGAAATGGATTCGAAATGATATTAAGCGCCAACGGCGCGGCCCATCATCCGGGCGGTGTGGTATGGCGTGAATGTCCGGTTGCGCCGCATGATAGATCGGGCCTTCAGCCCTTGGTGGCTTTTGCCGGTGATTTCCTGGGGCGTTGCCCCAGGCTGGGATGGGATGCGCCGTTGGCGCTGGAGACAAATTCGTTAGAAGTCAATTCCGCCACGACCGCATCGAGAAGGTTCTTGGCAGTGGTGAGATCGAAGGCATCGAGCTCCGGGTTCACGTCCTGCCCGAGGATGTCGAAGGCGAGGCCTTGGGATTCCATTTCGTCGAGGATGACGCGCTTCCGGTCGGCGGAGTTCCAAGAGCGGAGGAATTCATCGAGCGAGGCATATTCCTTGAGGATGGTTTTGCGGGAGTAGTCGCGCAGGGACTCGGTGACGAGCTTGCCGTGTTCGTCCATGTATTCGACACGCTCCAACAGAATGCTGACGGAGATGAGCGCCTGCCGCATGCGGAGCGCGTGCTCGGTATCCACGCAGAAGACCATCGTTTTTTGATAGAGATCGCCGGTTTCCTTGAGGTAACGGGTGATGGTCTTGGATTTCGCGCTGAGCTTGGCCATTGCCGTTCCGAACGGGCGGAAGTCGTTGACCATCGTTTGGTCGATCAGGACATTTCTATCGGCTAGGAAGAGGATGCGCTTCTTCGTCCCGGATTTCCACAAGCGCCAGATGATCTGGAACGCGGTGTAGGTCTTGCCGGTGCCCGTTGCCATCACCAACAGAATTCGGTCCTGCCCGCGGGCAATCGCCTCGATGGTCCTGTCGATGGCGATGCGCTGATAGTAGCGCGGTTCCTTGCCCGAGCCATCGTCATGATAGGGAGTTTCGATGATGGCTTCCTGCGCCGGGCTGAGGCCTTTCCATTCATCGTATTTCGCCTGGAGCAACTGGGGCGAGGGAAATTGATCCAACGGAAGTTGGATTCCATCTTTGGGAATGTCCCAGTCCGATCGTGAAAGGCGAAGGCATCGCCGTTGGAAGAGAAGACAAATGGGATGTCCAAAGCCTCCGCGTAACCGAGCGCCTGCTGCATGCCAGCGGCGACCTCGTGCTTGTTGTCTTTCGCCTCGACCACGGCAATCGGGTTTTTGCCACCGGCGTAGAGCAGGTAGTCGGCTTTCTTCCCTTTCCCCCGGGCAACCAATTTCCCTCTGACGATGATGCGCCCTGCGGTGAAGAAGTATTCCTCCCGCATCTGGGTCACCTTGTCCCAGCCCGCCGCCTCAATCGCGGGCGTGATGAACTTGGTGCGGATGTCCGATTCGGTGAGGGATCTTTTGTTCATTCGCGGGGCGATTTTCCGGGAGAGAATGTCTTGGGTGGGCAGGCTAATCGTCTGATGGAATGAGGGAAAGAAAAAGGTGGGAGGGAGAAGTGGGAACCGCTTCAAAAATCGGCCGGACGTTTCCCTTGAGTTCCGGTTTCCGTCAGACCTCCGGGCCGGCGGTTGATGACGGGACAGGCATGTCGCCCTCTAACACTGAACTCAGACCTCCTCCGCCTGCTTCGCGATCTCCTTGAAGGCGGGGCCGATCTGGCCGGGTTCCCATTTGCCTTCGATGCTGACGGCTCCCTTGTAGCCGGTTTCCCGCAGGACGCGAAAATACGGGCGGAAGTCGTCGCCGGAAATGCCGGGCACGGTGCGGCCGACTTTTTCGGCGATTTCGACGTGGACGACGACATCCATCGCCGCTTTCAGATCGGCGGGAGTGTCGCCGCCGCAGGCGATGTGATAGAGATCGGCGAGCATGCGGATGTTAGGATGGCCGGCGGCGCGGATGAGCGCGGCACCTTCACCGATGTGGTTGATGAAGTTGCACTCGTCGGCCTGGAGTTGCTCGACGGTGACGGTGACGGCCTGGGCTTCGGCGAGCGGGCCGAGACGTTTGAGCAGGGCGACGAATTGCGCTTCGGCCTTGTCCTTGGGCCAGCCATCGGGAATCATCCGGGCGCTGCCGCTGCCGAAGACGATGATCTTGCCGTTGGCTTTCTTCATGCGGCGGAAGGTGGTTTCCGCCCACGTTAGAATCTGGTCGTGATTCGCATCGGGTCCGACGCAATGCAGGTTTGCCGGTCGGATGAAGCCGTTGCAGGCGAGGATAGTCAGCGGCGAGGCGGCGAGTTTCGCTAGGTTTTTCTCGAACTCCGCCTCGTCCTTGTCGGGGACGAGGAAGTTGCCGACGCTCTCGGTGAGGAAATCCGCGCCCTCCAATTTGAGCGCGGCCGCCTTGTCGAGCGGGGCGGCGATGCCCATGGCGGAGAAGAGTTTTTTTTCCGGGGCTTGGGCAAGGAGGCGTGGCGTTAGAGCCGTGCCGATCATTGCAAGTGAACTCACTTGCAGGAAATCCCTGCGTGAACTGGAGATCATGGGTAGCAGAATGTTAGAGGTGGAACACCTTGCCGCCAGCCATAACTTCCTGGGTCTTTTCGTCGAAGGTCACGCGCTCGCCGGTGCGGGCGGCGGCATTGGCCATGATGGTGGCGATCGAGTGCTGATAGCCGGCCTCGACCGGGGCGTGCGGTTGCTTGCGCGAGCGCAGGCACTCCAGCCAGTTCTTCATGTGGGCGGTGGTCATTTCGTCGGCACCCATGTTGGCGGCGGTGGTGGCCGGGCCGGAGCCTTCGAGCTTGAAGTCGGCAAGCAGGTTGGCCGGCAACTTCATGGCTTCCGCCTCCTTTTTGGGTAAGCCGCCGTTGGAGGTGACTTTGGCGGTGTCCAAATTGAGTTCGCCGCCATTGGAGTAGTAAATCTCCTTGATGCCGCCAGCGGAGTTGCTGAAACGGGAGCCGTAGGTGACTTGGAAACCGGACGTAGGGTCGTCGAGCGGGCCGTAGTCGAACACGGCGGTTAGAGTGTCGAAGTTGGTGCGGCCGTCCTTCCACTGATAGATCCCGCCGTTCGCCGCCACCGAGCGAGGGTGGGGGAGTCCGGTGAACCAGTGGATCGTGTCGATCTGGTGGCACATCCATTGGCCGGTGATTCCGGAGGAGTAGGGCCAGAAAAGGCGGAACTCCAAATACTTGCGCGGGTCCCACTTGGCGTCCGGGCGGTTGCAGAGGAAGCGTTTCCAATCGGTGTCCTGCTCGCGGATCGCGGCCACGAGGTCGGGCCGGCGCCAGCGTCCGGGCTGGTTGACGTTCCACGTCATTTCCGCGGCGACGATGGGGCCGAATTTCCCGCTCTTGAGGTAGTCGTGGGCGGCCTGATAGATCTGCCCCGACCGGCGCTGCGAGCCGACTTGGAGAATCCGATCAGATGCCTTCACCGCCTTGAGCGCGGCGCGGGCGTCTTCCATCGTTTCGGCGAATGGCTTTTCACAATAGACATCGCAGCCGGCCGCGATCGCCTCGATGGCGTGGGTCGCGTGTTGGAAATCGGCCGTGGAAATGATGACGGCGTCCAGCTTGGCCTTTTCATACATCTCCTCGTTGTTGCGGTAGGTGGTGATTTCCTGCCCGAAGTTCTTGGTGAAATAGGCTTTCGCCTCATCCCGGCGGCGGCTCCAGAGGTCCGAGACGCCGACGATTTCGCAGTTGAACTCATCGGCCACGGCCTTGAAGGCGGGCAGTAGGGTGCTGTTGAGTCGGTCGGAAAAGCCGACGATGCCGATGCGGATGCGGTCATTCGCGCCGGCGACACGGGCTTGGGCGCGGGCGGTTTGGAACGTTTGGGAGGCCAGCAGGCCGAGGGTGCCGAGCGAGCCGGTCCGGAGCATTTCACGACGATTCATATGGGTTTTGGTGGTATTTGGAGTGGTTGGAAGCAGAAGGCAACGCCGTCGGTCACATCCGTTCGGATCTGAATTCGGGGCCGCCATGCTGTCGAGAGCGAAAGTCCGCATCCAGTGGCCGCGAGGAAACGTCCATGCCCCATGCCATATTTCAGCGACTATCAGGTGTGGCGTTTTTCGGCCCTCCGGGAGGGATTTTCAGCCTTTTCGTCGAAAATCCCGGAATCGGCGACTTTGGGCTTGCAACCCTCCGCCCATCCCGTAACACCTGCGCCCCGAATTATGGCTAAGAAAAGTTGGATCGCACGCAACGCGCGCAAAAAAGAAACCGTCGAGAAATACGCTGAACTCCGTCTCAAGCTCAAAGCTGCGAAGGACTATGTCGGCCTTTCAATGCTGCCGCGTGATGCGAGCCCGACCCGTTTGGTGAACCGCTGCGAGATCACCGGCCGTCGCCGGGCGTTCCTGCGCCGCTTCCGCCTCTCCCGAATTACCTTCCGCGAGCTTGCTTCCGCCGGGATGCTTCCGGGCGTGACCAAGTCGAGCTGGTAAGCTGGCACGCTTTACGCTACTTTTGACGTGGGTCGGAGATCTCCCGTTCCCACGTCCTTCACATGCCAATCTACGAATACGTTTCCGAAGCAGCGGATGCCCCTGAGCATTCGTGCCGCGTCTGCGCCCGTGGATTCGAGCTCAGACGCCCCATCGACCGGGCACCGTTGTTGGTCTGCCCCCTGTGCAAGAGTCCGGTGAAAAAGGTGATTTCGCGGATCAACACCCCGACCGTCACCAAGCCGCTCTCGGTGAGCGATGCCAAGAAAGCCGGGTTCACGATCCTCCAGCGGCGCGACCAGGGCGTTTACGAAAAACTCTGACGCCGTGATCTTCGACCTCGCCATCAGTTTCCTCGCCGACGCCGGACCGCCCGACTCCCCCCAGCTCGGGGAGTCGTTGCTCTATATCTTGGGCATCGTCTTCTTCCTGTTGCTCAACGGCTTCTTCGTCGCCTCGGAATTCGCCATCGTCAAAGTCCGGCCGAGCCAGTTGGAAGCACTGGCCAAGGAGAAAGGCACCGATCCGAAGCTCGCGCTGCACGTGGTGAACCACCTCGACGGCTATCTATCAGCCAACCAGCTCGGCATCACGATTTCCTCGCTGGCGCTGGGCTTCCTCGGTGAGCCGTTCGTGAAAATCCTGGTTCATCCGCTGCTCGCCCTGACCCACATGCCGGAAACTTGGATTTCCGGGACCTCGATATTCCTAGCGTATGCATCATTCACCTTCCTGCATGTCGTCGTCGGCGAGCTGGTTCCCAAATCCATTGCCATTCGCCTGGCGGTTCCGGTGACTTTGGCAACGGTGGCGCCGCTGCATCTCTTCTTCAAAGCGTTCCACTGGGTCATCGTTTTCTTCAACGGCACGGCCAACTGGTTGTTGAAAAACATTTTCCGGATCAAGCCTATCAGCGAGGGCGAGCAGAGCCTCTCCGCAGAGGAGCTTGCCGTGCTCGTCACTCAAAGCGGCCAGTCCCAGGAAGTGACTGAAACGGAGCGCGAAATCCTGATCAACGCCCTCGGCTTGAACGAACTCTGGGTCCGCGACGTGATGACGCCGCGCAACAAGGTGATCATCCTCGATGCGGACCAACCCTTTGAAAAGGTTTTGGAAATCGCGATGCGCAGCAAGCACACCCGCTTTCCGTTGGTCAAAGGCCACCTCGATCACGCCATCGGCCTCATCCACATCAAGGATTTGTTCAAGCTTATCAAGGAGCCCGACCCCGATCTGATGCGCATCAAGCGCGAGCTGAAAATCGTGCCCGACACGATGCCGTTGGACACCTTGCTCCAGTTTTTCCTCCGCGAACACGCCCACCTGGCGATGGCCGTCGATGAATTCGGCACACCCGTCGGCATCGTGTTCCTCGATAACGTAATGGAAGAACTCGTCGGCGACATCCAGGACGAGTTTGACAACGAGCGCTCGTCCTTCACCCGCGTCAACGACGACGAATTCGTGATCGAAGGCGCGATGACCCTCAATGACCTCGCAGGCCATGTCTCCGAGCTTTTCCTCGAAAGCGGCGAAGTCACCACCATCGGCGGCTATCTAACGCAACAACTGCAACGCTTCCCCGAAGTCGGCGAAACCGTCGAAGTGTTAGGCTACGAAGCGCGGGTGACGAGCACTGATGGCCGGCGCGTCGGGCAGGTGCATTTCCGCAAGCTGGTGCCGGCTGTTGAGGAAGTGGAAGTGGCTGAGGAGGCGTAAGGACGTTTTAAGGAGGGTTGACCTCCAGTCAACCCGGGTGGACCGAAGCTCAACCCTCCTTAACTTGTCCTCGACAACAATCCCCCCTCCCGACACAACCTCCGCCATGAAAAAGATCTTTCCCCTCACCGCGCCGAACCACCAACCGGCGCGCGTCGTCGAGCAGATCAAGAGCGACGTGCGGAAATACCTCAAGCGCGAGCGCAAGAAGCCGCTGCCCGAAGGCGTGGACTTCTGGGACTTCTCGTGCAAGATCGGCCGAGGCGAAGCAGAGCCGGAGGCCAAGCACGTCGAGGAAATCGTCCCCGCCATCGATCAGGCGGCGGCCGGCGAGTGCGCTTCGGTTTACATCGAGATCCTGGCGAAGCCCGGACACCGGACGAGTAAAGGCGGGGATTGAAATCCGTCCGGATTTCCGCTTCACGAACCGCCCGGAGGCGATTAGAAAGCATCCACGATGCTTGTATCTCGACGTGGAAGGCATCGTGACCCTAGCGAAACAGAAGGGCGTGACGATGATCCACCCCGGTTATGGATTTCTATCGGAAAACGCGGCGTTCGCCCGCGCCTGTGCCCGCGAGGACATTGTTTTCATCGGCCCGTCGCCGGATCTGTTGGAAAACATGGGCGACAAGACGGCCGCCCGCGACAAAACGCGACAAAAGGCTTGTCCCGTAGTCGTCACAAAAGGCCTAGTCGTCACAAAAGGTCTGTCCGGTAGTCGTCTTTAGCTCTTGATCCGCTGTGGTGGCGGCAGGTGAACTATAAACTGCTTGTGGTCCTGGAGATGGCCGCCCAAAGCCCGGATAAAATCGAAGCCTTGGTAAAGTTGCCCGTATTCATATTCGTCTTCAGGATAGGCTTTTTGTCCCTCCATCAGGTAGGCTTGGCTCATTAACTGGTATTCTTCGATCCACCTTTCTGTCGGGCCCCAGTCCACCATGTAGCGTTCGATTCGCTCGACAGGCACCTTCCAGATTTCCGCCAGGTCTTGAGGAGTGCCGAAATACGCGCTCGGATCGACTTCGCCCCATTCGGCAGCGGCTGTCGAGAAGTTAATTACGGGCGCCTGATCCACATACAATGCGAATTCCCAGAAACTCTTCTCCTGAAAGAATACGACCAGTTTTGGACTTCCTAAATTACGGGCCATGGCAGTCATCACATCGGCACAAGGTGCATCCACCGTAATCGAACTTATTCCACCTTTAGTGGTCAGCCAACCTGTCGTGTCCATGCTCCCTATTTTGGGTTGCCCGTCCTCAGGAAAGTTCCAATCGACTGCTCCTTTGCGAATGAATTGCACCGCATCCTCGAATACTTCAAGGATGCGAAGCGGATCATTATTTTTAAATAGATATATTTCCATAGTAGTGTTATTCCGAGCCCATCCAATTCGCGTCTGTAGTCGCCATAATTTTGTAAGTATCCCGTATTAACGCTACGGTTCTAATTGTGTCGGCTGGCAAAAAATGCGCAATATAAGCGTCCACTTGGATTCTGTATTGTAGCAATGCCGGGGTTATTCTCAAATCATAGTCTTCATGGCTATCAATTAATTGGCGAATTTGCCGGGCTGACACAAGAATCGTGGTCGGCGCGGAGGGGTTTGCGGTGAACTTGTATTTAAATTTGCTTATAGAGAGTGAGTCCTCACTCGCGGAGAGGTTCCAATCTGCCGCTTCCCAGCCATACCCGTTGTTTCCAAAGCCGTAATACCATTCGTCGTCAATACCCCAGGTTCCCCAGCCCCAGTAGTCTTCGATCCAATCATCCTGGTAATCGGCGAGGTCCCCCTTCCTCGTGAATCTCAGTGGCGAGGATGTCCTTAGAGGCAACGATGAACGCGGGCTTCGGAGGCTCGGGTGGCGGCGGCGTACCGTCCGGGAGATCTCCGATGATGTTGGCGGTGGTGGGAGCTGCTTTCTCGTCTTGGGAAAATGCCGACGAAAGGCAGGTAAGCGCGGCGAGTAGGGCGAGGGGGATTGGTTTCATGAGGAAGGTCTGGATCGAGGAAGTCCTTCCTGGTGGACGGGGAGTTAGAAAGTCGCTTACAGACGACCGCGATGGCCTTTGGCCGATCTCCCCGAAGGCAGGCGGCTTGGACATACACCACCACCTCCCCGGCCTTTGGGTCGGTTTGGCGGCATCGTTGCGGTCGATGCCGACCGCTGCTGGCTAGAGGGTTACTAGATTTTTGTCCGCTGGAGCAAACGCGGCTAGACAGTGGCAAATCCCGGCAGGTGGCACGCGGGAATTTGGGAAACTCGGTGGATCCGCCATCGGACAATGCCCAATACTTGGAATTTGTACGTCGGAGTCTGAAAGAATTTCGAGAATTACGCTCGCTGAGCAAGGCTGCCGCCCGACCCTTTCGCGCGGCACGGGGCATTGTGATAAGGATCTGGTGGGGTGGAATCGGCGGCTGGTGTGAGTTTTCGGGAAAGCGGTTGCAGGTTTCCCATGCACTGTCTTAGCCTCGCGCCGTGCCGCACTTGGATATGCAAAATTTCGCCGAAGGGGTGGTGATGAACCGTGATTTCCTGCGGTCGGTGTTTCAGTCGATGCTGCGGGCGCGGATCTTGGAAAATAAGCTCTCCAGCCTCTACAAAGCGGGGAAAATCGTCGGCGGCGTGTATCTCGGGCGCGGCCAGGAGGCGGTCAGCGCCACCCTCGGCACCGCCCTCATCCAAGGCACAGATTTCTTCGCGCCACTGATCCGGGATCAGGCCGGGCGCACGGCGTTTGGCGAGCCGATCATTGACTGCACAAGGACTTACCTCGGCTCGGTCGAGGGGCCGATGCGTGGGCGCGATGGCAATATCCACCGCGGTCGCCCTCGCATGGGGATGCCGGCGATGATTTCTCACCTCGGCGCGCAGGTGCCAGTCATCGCAGGAATGCTGTTCGCGAAGCGGCTGCAAGGCACTCTTAGCGGACGAGTCGGCGCGACCTGCATCGGCGACGGCGCGACTTCGACCGGCGCATTTCACGAAGGGCTCAACCTCGCCGCCGTCGAGCGGCTGCCGATGGTGGTGATCGTGGGTAACAACCAGTTCGCCTACTCCACGCCTAACAACCGCCAATTCGCCTGTGCGGATTTGGTGGAAAAAGCGCGCGGCTACGGCGTCGGCGGCTTCTCGGTGGATGGCACGGATTTGCTGGCGTGTGCTTCGGTCATCTGCGAGGCCGTCAAGCGGGCGCGTGATGGCGGCGGGCCGCAATTGGTGGTCGCGCGTTTGTTGCGACTGTCGGGGCATGGCGAGCATGACGATGGCGCTTACGTGCCGTCAGAAATCCGCAACGGCCACTACGGTCGCGATTGCATCGAAGTGGCGATGCGCCAGCTCGTGGAACACGACCTCGCGACGGTGGATGAAATCATCGCCTGGCAGGATCAATTCGCCGAAGAAGTGCAACGCGCCGTGGCCCAGGCCCAGCAGGAAGCGGTACCCGATCCCTATCACGAGGACTGGACCGCGCTGGCCACCCGTTTTCCCCTTTCCGAGTCTATTTCCCAGTCAACAGCCCAGTGAGTGTGACCTACATCGACGCCATCCGCGAGGCCCAGGAAAAGCTCCTGCGCGAGGACGACCGCGTGTTCCTTTACGGCCAGGACATCGCCACCTTCGGCGGCGCTTTCAAAGCGACCAAAGGCCTGGCAGAACAATTTCCCAACCGGGTCTTCGACGCGCCGATCTCGGAGGACGCGATGATCGGCATGGCGGTGGGCGCGGCCATCGAGGGCATGCGGCCGATCGTGGAAATGCAGTTCGCGGATTTCTCGTCGCTGGCGTTTAACCAAATCGTCAACCAAGCAGCGACGCATTTCTATCGCACCGGCATGCCGATCCCGATCACCGTGCGCCTGCCCTCCGGCGGCACTCCCGGCTCCGGCCCGTTTCACAGCCAGAGCATGGAAGGCATCTACGCGCAATATCCTGGGCTGGTGGTCCTAACACCCGCGACGGTTTCCGACGCCTATCACATGCTGCTCGACGGGGGTGGCGCTGGACGATCCGGTCATCTACTGCGAGCACAAGTTCCTCTACCGCTGGCTCAAGGCGAAGTCGATCAACGGCGACCATTTGCCAATCGGCCAGGCGCGGATCACCCGGCCCGGCAAGCACGCCACAGTGGTGGCCTACAGCGCGATGGTCCATGAGGCGGTGCGTGCCGCCGACCGCCTCGCCCAAGACGGTTGGGAAATCGAAGTGGTCGATCTGCGCTCGGTGAAACCGCTGGATCTGGACACCATCCTGGCCTCCGTCGCGAGGACCGGGCGGCTGTTAGCGGTGGGTGAG
>JANMJJ010000068.1:0-10479 GCA_031371325.1 Akkermansiaceae bacterium
CGGGCAGGGGACATCGCGTGCGCAAATGAACAACGCCCAACGCAGCAAGGTCAACCCCGGAGCGACCTCACCGCAGCAGCGCATGGTCGGATAAGACTTATTCTCGACCGTGGTGCCCAATTCGTCCCGCTCACTTGGATCTACAAGGCCATCTATCGGAAGGGCGACAGCCAGATCGGCCAATGGAGCAACGATGACTTCTCCAGCGTCGGCGGTGGATGGGGCGTAGGGCGCTTCCATCAGAGATAAGTCCTTCATTTTCCCCAATGGAGGAGTCCTGGGAAAACTTCCCGAATTTCTCCCTTGCCAGACCGTTTGATATTCTTCCAGCCTCCGCTGTCATTCGTAATGACATTCATGCCAATTCTTTAAATTACACACAACTGCTTTTGCGACCAACAAAAGTGGGATCAAGTGGGAATGCCTATATCACATTGCAGGTAGCCACCAAACTCAGAACCGCCAGGTGAAGCCGGCTCTTACCCGCACGTCGGGCACCGTCTGGAAGGCGCTGTTCTGGATTCTAACCGGGATTTCCACGCCGAGCTCGGCGGCTAGATTCGCCTTCCAGGTGCCGACGAGTTTGGGGCCGAGATAAACCGCGTTGATCGCGGTGTCGTCCGCGTCCTCGCCTTGGAAGGTATCGGTTCGCTTGTAGTCGCCGGAAGCCAGCAGTTCCAGTGCGAGGGTGTGGCTGTCGGTTAGCAACAGATAGGTGCCGATGCCGCCTTCCCACGCCAGGGCGTTGGCATAGCGGTAGTCGTAGTCACCCTCCGTGCGCAACGCATACTGGACCGCCGCAGTGGCGAACACGCGCTGATAGCGGTAATAGCCGGAGGTGCCGACGATGCCATCCCACGAGCCACTGCCCAACGCCAGATCGTGGCCGTGGATGCCGCTCTCGGGTGCGCCCGGCACTTCGCTTTCGTTGAACTCCTCCTTCAGGCGCGACGAACTGCCGGTCGGCAGTTTGATCCCCGCGAGAAGATTCCAGGTGAAGGTGTTGTCCGGTGAATCCATTTGGGTGATCAAGAGTCGTCCAATCAAGGACGCATCGCCGATGCCCTGCACGCTGCCTTTGTCGGTTAGGAATCCTTCCGGCCGGCTGAAGGAACGGTAGATATAGGGCAGGTTCACCTGGGCGCTGAAGCGCGGCGTGAAGTTGTAGCCGGCGAGCGCCTGGGTGATGGAACTGGCGAGGTATTGGTCGGCTACATTGGGAACTTCGTGGCCGTCCTCCTGGGTGGTGCCGAAGTCGGTGTATTGTGACGCGGCACCGGCGAACCAGCCGATCGTGGATTCGCCATGCGCCATGGTGGCGCTATAGATCGCACAGGAATCGCAGGCGAAGGTCTGGCTGGAAATGAATGGAAGCAGGCAAAGGAAACTGGCAAAGTGTTTGGTGGATTTCATGAGTCTGAAAGTATTGGAAATGATGAGTTGGACGGTGGCGGTGCCGACGTGGGATGGATTTTTCCACCCCACGATTTGCAGCAATGCGTCCACTCCCACGCACAAATGCAGGCAGCTTAGCGGAACGAGAAGGGTGCGGACGCGTTTCGCCACTGGCGGAGGAGTGATTCGGTAGCGACTTGCTTGTCAAGCGTGCCCTTGGACTGCGGCACGCCCTGCTGCCGCCCTCGGCGAATGAAACGCGGATGACCCAGCCCAAGAAGAGTTCCAAGGATCGTTCCTTGGACGATTCATCCACCTCGCATTCGCAGGGACCGCCCGGAGGTCGGTCCCTGCCGGACGACGAACTTCTCACCCGCCTCGTCGCCCTCAACCACGCCCGCGCCGCCGAGGAAAAGAAAGGCCTCATCCGCTGGCTGCGCCCGGACTATCAGAACCCGGGCAAATCCGGCGGCGCTAGCAACGACGGTCACAGACCGCCGCTACAAGCAGATCTGGACGGCACCGAGACGCCGCAAACCGCCAAGCCGGAAAAACCCGCCGCCGCCCTGCCATGGCCGGACGGCATTTCCGCGCAATTTTCCGTCGTCCAAAAACTCCTCCCCATCCACGGCCCGGATGTGGAAGCCATCGCCGCTACTTGCGGAACATCTCCTCAAACGTCCGCCCCGCAGCTAACACCGCATAGTCGTCGTAAGTCACCTTCTCCGCAGGTGGCCAGAAGACCCCGGCGGCGATTTGGCCGGCCACCCAGTCGGCGCAGGCTTGCGCGGCTTCGAGATCGGCCGTTTCGAAAGCTGACCATTCGTGGATCGCGACATCGGCTTCGGTGGAGCGCAGCGTGAAATAACAGGGCGCGGGCAGCGCTTCCCCGCGCTTCACCAAGGCGGCGGCGTAGAGCGGGAGTTGCAGGTTGTGCCACAGGAAGTCGGCCGATTTTCCCTTGTCCTCGCCGGCATAGACCGCCGGGCAGTCCATCGTTAGATGCAAAGGCAGCGTGCTCGCGGCGGTGAGTTTCTTGCGGTGCGCCTTGTCCACGCCATCGACTTTTCCGGTCTTGTAATCGAGCACCCGCAGTCGGCCGCTGTCGCGGTGGCGGTCGATCCGATCGATTTTCGCGACGATCTGCGCCTCGCCGACCGGCAGCTCGACCTTGCGTTCGACATCGACGACCTCCCAGCCGTCCGCGCGGTGGAGCGCCTGCACCCGCGACAACCACGCGAACCGCTGGCGCAGCGCCTCCGTCTGGATCCGCACGGCGAGCGGCACCCGCTTGCCGAACCCTTCTCCAACCACCCGGTCCAGCTCGGCGGAGAGCCAGGCGTGGATCGCTTCGGTTTTTTCAAACTCCCGCGCCTCGGTGTCGCGGCCCCAGCGTTCCAAGACCTCGTGCGCCACGGTGCCGAAGTCGCGGGCGTTCCACTCCGCGCGGCCGGCTTCCGAGCCCTGCATCTTCACCACATGTTTCAGATAGTAGCGGAATGGACACGTTAGATAATCGCCGAGCGAGGTGACGTTGAGCCGCACCGGCGGCGCGACGACCCGTGGCGTCCATTGCCAATCCGCGTGCCAGCGCAAGCCTGCTTCCGGCGGCTCGACTTCCTTGAACAGCGCCATCACTCGCCCCGGCAGCTCGTCCCTCCCGGCGGCTAACACCAAGCGCGATGGCAACAACGCCTCGCCACCGGCTCCCGATTTCCCGCAGATCACATCCACCCGCCCGCCGTCGCGCCGCGCCTCCAGCATCGCCTGATAGAGGAACGCGTCCCGCGCCGCGCGGTCCGCATCTTTGATTAGCCCGAGCCGGTCGCGGCTCGTTTCGCTCAACCATGGCTCGCCGCCGCTGCGCGCGGGGACCTTGCCGTCGTTCATCCCACACAACACGAGGTGGCGGCCCGGCTCGTGAAACAATTCGAGCCACCCCTGCACGTCGAGCACCCGGCCGTCCGGCGGCAGCGGGGCGGGGGAGGGCACTTCGGAGAGCATCTGCTCGATCCAGAATCGCGCTCCGCGCTTCACCCGGGCCATCACCGGCGCGGCTTCGGTTAGCCATTCCGCCATCGCGTTGGATGCTTCCTCCGTCGCCGGTCCGGTGCGGGCAAGCGCTGCTAACAAGCGCTCCATCGCCCCACCGGGATCATTGCCCAGGAAGCTGCCGCGCCAGCCTTCGAGCGCTTCGGCGGCCTTGAGGAGTTCCGCAGCGGATTCCTTGTCGAACTCGTCGCGAAAATTCTCCGCAGCGATCCTGCGCTGCAAATCCTCCGTCCGCACGACCATCCAGCGGTCGCGCAATTCGGCCAGCCGCTTGGCCTTTTGCGCCCGTTTGCCGGCCACCAGCACGCCCGTTTCCGGAAGTGATAGAAGGTCCGCCATGGTGGCCAGCGTCGGGTCCGCCAGCCATTCGCCCCAGATCTTGAACCACCGCGAGAGCCCGCCCGTCACCCGCGCCGCCGCTGGATGGAACGCCGGCCAACCTTCCCGCGTGAACGCCCGGGCCAGCTCGTCACCCACATCACCATCCGCCGATCCCAGCGCGACCTCGCTGGACGGCGTCTTCATTTCACCGATCACCCGCAACGCTTCGACCGCTTGTTGCCGTGGGTCCGCCACCACCTGGATCGAACCGCCCGGCCACGGCAGCGGGCGTTGCGACCATGCAGTTAGAGGACTGCCGGTCATGGAAAAATTGCCAGCTTCACTCTCCGGTGCGCCGATCAACGCGGTCACCCGCCCGTCCCATGCCAACCAAGCTCGCTCGACGAGCGGCGGCATTTCCGCCACGCCAGCCAGGACGATCCTGGAAATCCCGGCGGGCATTTTCAGGCCCTCCGCCAGCAGTCGGCCGCGGCTTTTCAAGCCCCACGATTGGAGCTTCCGCTCGACGAGATCTTCCAGCCTAGCGAGCGCCTCCCAGCGCTCCGCTTCCACAGTTTCACGCAGCTTTCTAGCAGCGGTCGAGAGCAGCAGCCCGTTTTCCTGCAACGAGCGCCGCAGCCCGGTCATTTCCCGCGCCAGTCCTCCGGCCCAGTTGTTCCCCTCGCCTGGCGGTGCGGGAAACAACGCCTCATATTCCGACCAGTCCGCCACGCTTTCCAACACTTCCACCCACGCGACCCGATCGATCCAATCCCCCGCCGCCTCGTCATCGCGGGTTTGTAAAAACCATCCCGGCGTCACCACTTTCGGCGACAGCAAGGCACCCGCCGCCTCGGCCAAGGCTTCCCGCAAGCGCCGCCCGCTTTGCGCCGTGGGGGCCACCACCAGCAGGCCCGGCAGTTCGTCCCGGCGCTCCAGCAGCCATGTCGCCGCCGGCGTCAAAAACGGTTGGTCCCATCCTAAAAATACGCGCTCCATCATGGGCGGCAGCATCGTCGGCAGGTTCTGCCATGGGAATCAAAATTTGTCGGGACAGGAATGTCCCGGCTCCAAAAAAACGGGTGCCGATTGGCACCCGTTTCTCACCCTAGCTTGCGGAACCTGGAAAATTACTCGGCGGTTTCGGAACGATCGACCGCAGGACCGCTGGTGTAGCGCCAGCGGATTTTGTTGCGCTTGGAGGCGGAACGCAGCTTGCGTTGCTTGCGCTCGGTCGGCGTCTCAAACGCGCGGCGGCGGCGCATTTCCTCGAGGATGCCCTCGGTATCAAGCTTGGTCTTGAGGCGTTTGAGAGCACGGTCAACGGGCTCGCCTTTCTTCATGATCACTCCACGCATGCGATGATTGTTGGTTGGTTGGTTTGGTTCCGCAGATTCTGCCGGGGCGCGGTAGATGCGGGATCGACACCGGTTTGTCAACACGTAACCCGCCGGGGAATTCAAAAAAAGGGGGGCTTGCTAAGGCCCGGAAATTCGCTTATTCAGCGCCGTCCTTCGGTGATCGGCGCGCAATTGCTCCGAACGTCCGGTTAAACATCCGGCTGCCGATGGCTTCAAAACCACAAATCATGCACCGTATTCCCTTCGATCGGGTGAACTGGATCACCAGCTCATTCCTCATCGGCACCGCCATCACCGCCCTCATCGGGGTGCCCATCTATCTGGTGAAAGTCGGCATCGACTGGTTCCAGTTCGCCATGTTCTTCTTCTATCTAACCGCCACGATGATGAGCATCACCGTCGGCTACCACCGGTTGTTCTCGCACCTGTCGTTCAAGGCGAAAATGCCCGTCAAGCTGTTCACCCTCGTATTCGGTGCCTGCGCGTTTGAAAACTCCTGCCTCAACTGGGCCTCCGACCATCGCCTCCACCACAAGCACGTCGATCACGACGAAGACCCTTATGACATCTCCAAGGGCTTCTTCTGGGCACACATCGGCTGGCTGCTGTTCAAACTCAACCCCGAGCCGGCGATGGACAACGTCGCCGACCTGCGGAAGGACAAGCTTGTGATGTGGCAGCACAAGTATGTGCATTGGATCGGCTTCGGCGTCGGCGTCATCATCCCGGTCGCGCTTGGCTACTTCGGAAATCTCGCCATGGGCCTGGACCCATGGACCGGTGCGCTCGGCGGATTCCTGATCGCCGGTGTCTGCCGCATCGTCGTCGCCCAGCATTGCACGTTTTTCATCAACTCATTCTGCCACATGCTCGGCCGGCAGCCCTACTCCACCAGCCACAGCGCCCGCGACAGCGCACTGATGGCCTTCTTCACCTTCGGCGAGGGCTATCACAACTATCACCACGAGTTCCAGCACGACTACCGCAACGGCGTGAAGCCATGGCAGTGGGATCCTAGCAAGTGGACCATCTGGAGCCTCGCCCAGCTCGGTCTGGTCGATGGCCTGCGCCGCGTGCCGGACGGCCGCATCCTCCTCGCCGAGATGGGCGAAGCCCGCCGCAAGGCCCAGCAACACCTCGCCGAAATGCGCGAGCACCCGCACCACGGACCGGCCCAACGCGCCGCCGAGGTCTTGCACGAACTCGTCGAGAAACTCTCCGCCAACTACCATGAGTTGGAAACCGCCGTGTCCGGCCGTGTCCAGCTTTCCCGCGAGGTCCTCAAGGGCTGGCAGGACGAAACCCGCAGCCTGATGCGCGAACTCCGCCGCACCTACGCCGCGGTTTCCGCCTAACCAATGTCACAGACCCGCGTTTTCCTGATCCGCCACGGGGCGACCACGCTGAGCGCGGAAGACCGCTTCGCCGGGGCGACCGACGTGCCGCTGTCCGGGGAAGGCCGGCAACAGGCGGGCCGCCTCGCCGACCGGTTAGGGGATCTGTCGGTCGCCGCCGTGTATGCCTCGCCGCTTGGGCGGACGATGGAAACCGCCAGCATCCTCGCCGCGCCTCACCGGTTGGAGGTCCAGCCGTGCGACGGGTTGAGGGAGATTTCGCATGGGCACTGGGAGCAACTCACTCGTCACGAGGTGGAGGAAAAGTTCCCGGCGGAAGCGGCTTCCTGGGAGGAAGATCCATACACCTTCGCGCCGGAAGGCGGCGAAAGTGGACTGGCGGTCACGGCCCGCGCCCTGCCCGCGCTGATCGAAATCGTGCGCCGCCATGAAGGCAGCCCGGTGATCGTGGTGTCCCACAAGGCGACGATCCGGCTGCTGTTGAGCTCGTTGTTAGGATTCGACCCGCGTCGTTACCGCGACAATCTCGACCAAGATCCCGCCGCGCTGAACATCGTGGATTTCAAGGGTCTTGTTAGGGCGCGGCTGATGTTGTTCAACGACACCTCGCATTACTCCGAAGGCGGGTTGGCCTTGCCGAAACCGGCAGGTGCCTGTCTTTCCAAATGGTGGAGCCACTGACCTGATGAGGTGGCCGGCGGGAAGCACGTGGCGACCCGCTGAAAACATTGCTATTTCCGGGAGAGCAGCGAGGCGGCCGGGAGATCCAGGAAGAACTGGGTGGCCGCGTGGGTTTGGAGAAATGACGCGCTGACCGTCGGGGTGGCCGCTCTTTCGAGGGCGCGCCTGACGATTCGCGATTTTTTCGATCCCCAGGCGAGCAGGGCAATCTTGCGAGCTTCCAGAATCGTGCCGCAGCCCATGGTCAGGGCGTGCGTGGGAACATTCGCGATCCCGTCGAACGCTGGCTCGGCGTCGAGGCGGGTCATATCGTCGAGTTGGACCCGCCGGGTGCGGGAATCGATGGCGGTGCCGGGTTCGTTGAAGCCGATGTGGCCGTTGCGACCGAGGCCGAGGATCTGGAAATCGATGCCGCCGACGTCGAGGATTTGCCGCTCGTAGGCGGCGCAGTGGGCGGGAATTTCCGCGTCGGGCAGACAGCCTGATAGAAAGTGGATGTTGCCGGGTGGAATGTCCACATGGTCGAAGAATGTCCGCTGCATGAAGGACCGGAAGCTGGCCGGGTGATCGCTCTCTAGGCCGAGGTATTCGTCGAGGTTGAAGGTGATGACGTTTTGGAACGACAATCCTTCCTCACGGTGGAGGTAAATGAGTTCGTCGTAAAAGGGCAGGGGAGTTTTGCCGGTGGCGAGACCTAACACCGCGGTGCGGCCCAGCGCGGCGCGTTCGCGGATCCGCGACGCCATTTCCGAAGCGACTTGGGCGCTGGCGGAATCGGGGCTTTCAAAAACCCGGAAGCGGAGGGACTTTGGCATCGAAAGGAAGGCAACGGCTCAGGCATCGATCTCGACGATCAGATTGATCTCGACGGCGACATTCAGCGGCAGTGACGCGACGCCGAGGGCGGTGCGGGAGTGCTTGCCGCGCTCGCCGAAAATCTCGACGAGCAGCTCGGAGGCACCGTTGATCACTTGCGGGTGGCCGTAGAAGTCGGGCTCGGAATTGACGAAGCCAGTTAGGGTGACGATTTGCTTCACCTTGTCCAGCGTGCCGATTTCATCCTGGATCACCGCGAGGCGGTTGAGGATGCTCATGCGGGCGGCTTCCATGGCTTCGTCGATGGAGACATCGGTCGGGACTTTGCCGATGATTTTACGATCGCCATCGATGGGCAGGCCGCCTGATAGAAAGAGCAGGTTGCCGCTGCGGACGCAGTTGACGTAAGCGGCGATGGGGGTGGGGACGGTGGGCAGGGCGAGGCCGAGCGAGTTGATTTTTTCGAGGATAGACATGATGAAGCGGTTATTGGGTGATCGGGAAATCGTCGGTGAGCAGGGCCATGAGTTGATGTCCGGATTGGGTCAGCGTCGCGTGGTTGCCCTCTCCGGTGATCAAGCCGCGGGTGAGATAGCGCTGCGGCACGGTCGAGGGGCGGACGGCAGTGACGGTGGGGGCGGCGACCTCGCGCTGGCTGGGATTGAAGGCCACGGGCAGGCCGGTGGCGCTGAAGCTGATTTCCCAGGAAATAGCTCCCTCGGCGGAACCATGGCTGATCCACGGGTAGCGTTTCACGAAATCCGGTGTGCCGTGCGACGGCAGGGTGACTTTGAAATAGACCGGGGTGGCGGCGATGAATTGGCTGAACTGGAGCGCGGGATTGGCCTGGTGCTCGACGAAGAACCGCGCGGCATCGCCGCCGGTGATGTTCATGCCATTGAAGGTGCCGTGGTAGTTCGTGCCGCCGCCGAATTTCTTGTGCCACTCTTCATAATGGGTGCTCAACATCATGCCGAGTTCGAGGTGGCAATGGGCGCGGGTCCGGTCGATCCCGGCACCGGTGAAGCCCATCCGCCCGAGGACGGAGCCGGCGTCCACCGGATCGCCTGGCTTGCAGGTGATTTCCGCGAGGTGGGCGTAAAGCGAATAGACGGATGAGTTTTCCCACGGGTGTTCGACGACGACGTATTTGCCGTAGTTGCTGCGTCCGGCGATGGGGCTGGTGTGGACGACGCGGCCCGCAGCGATGCTCGAAACGAGGTCCAGAGGGTTGCCGACCTTGTCGCGGGTCACCGGGGAAATATCGATGCCTTCATGGAATTTCGTCAGCAGCATTTCGCCGTTGATGCGAATGGCCGAGCGGACGAAGCCGAAACTGCCGGCTTCCCACGGCTTGGTGACTTGGCCTTCGAAGTTCCGGTCCACATACATGTAGAACTGGTCCGGCTCACCGGTGAGTAGATGCTGGTTTTGCGTCGGCAGACGGAGATCGATCGGAGCCGCGCCCAAGACCGCGGCCAAAGAGAGGATGAGGGCTAAAGTTCGGAGCATCGCGAATGGTTACTTTTTCTTTTTGTCGGCTCCTGCGCGCTTCAATTCCTTGTCGAGGAGTTCGACGTCCGCCAGGGTGACGCCTTTCCAGATCACGATGACGCCGTCGGTGATCTGCTTGTCGATCATCACACCGTCCACCACGCGGCCATTGATCTGCGCGATCAACCAGCGGCCTTGGTTGGCGGCGGTGATCGCCGCTAGGCGGTTGGCGGCGCTCGGCTTGAGTCTGAAAACCAGCCCGTAGTCGTCTCCGACCGTCGATGGAAACGGGTTGAACAACGCAATGTCCTTGAGGCTGATTTCAGGCAACCGGCGGAAGTAGCGGGTCTGCCCGTTCGCGAGTTGGGGGAAGATCATCTTCGGGTTGTCGGAGGCCTCCGTTTCCAAGTGAAACGTCACCGAGGTCTTGTCTTCCTTCTTGCCGCCCGCGAAAACGCCGGGTGCCAAGGCCAAGACGATCATCATCGTGAGTGCTGCGATGCGCGACTGCATGGCCGGAGTGAAGCAGAAGAACTCGATCCCGGAAGGAAAATCGGGCATCTTGACAAGGAGGCTGCGGCCACTCTAGCGCCCACGCGGCAAAACGCGCCGACGAGAACCTCAAAAACATCCTCGCCCGCCTCATCCTCCAGTTCCAATGTAAGCGATCCATTCCCGGCCTCTAGCGGAATCCGCGCATTCAGAGCATACATCCCCGTGAATGGGGTCATGAATGGGGTCAGGCCTCTCGGATTCACCTACTACCTTCCTTTCCGCCACCATCAAGATCCTCCACCAGTGCTTTTCTAATGGATTCGATTTCACCTTCGCTTTTACCAGCCCCTAGAATCCGGCTGACCGAGCCCGGATGCCCCATCGCCAATCTGGCTGCGATCCAGCCGTTGCTCACGCTGGTTCGCTCGCGTAGCAGCGAATGAAGGACTTTCGATCATCGTCAGTCTCGAACACCGCCTTGCCCCCGTCGCCACGCGCCATCACATGAT